>CAKUDJ010000068.1 GCA_934644855.1 uncultured Elusimicrobiales bacterium | reverse complement strand
AAAGGCCCCGCAAGCACCTGCCGCGCCGGAAACGGATTTGCAAGCGCCCGCCGGGCAAAAAGCAGGCTTACAAGATGCCTCCACGCAGAAAATCCCCCCGCAAGAACAAACAGACACCAAACAAACGGGCCTCGCCACACCCCAAGCCGCCGCGGGGGCGCAACCCACGCAAGAAACCGTGCCGCCCACCGTGCCGGAAAAGGACACGCTATAAGCCACAACACAAAAACCGCTCGCCCCAACACAAAACTGCCGACGCCGCAACCCAAACTCCACCCTACAAATTTTCACGCCCGCACCTGTACGGGGCCCCCATCAGACCATAAAAAACCCCGCCCGAAGGCGGGGTGTAAAACTTACTAGGTGTCCTATCAATTAGTTGTTGACAGGGGTCGGGCAATCGCCGGTCACACCGCTATTGCAGCAAGAAGCCGCCGGGGTATCAATACCGCAGAAGTCCGCGCACAATTCCTGTCCGGCATCGTTGGTGCCGCTGCAGGTGACGTTGTCGCTCTGATAGTGGCGGGACAAGCTGTACTGGTATTGCAAGGTAGAACCAGCAGCAGCGGTGCGGGTAGCCGTAGCTTGACCATCGGTGAAGCCCGTGCCGGCCAACACTACGTTAAAGCCGTTGGCTTTGGTCTGATAAGCAGAACCGGTGGCCCCTTTCGGAGAAACGTCCAAGGCTTTGTAGTTCGTCACAAATTTGTTGACTTGCAAGAATTTGCGGCGTTGGGCTTGGGCAATGCTGCCGAGCAAGGTGTCGGCTTCCGTCATGCGGGAGCGTTCCACCGCTTTGAAGTACTGCGGCATGGCCATAGCGGCCAAAATACCAATGATTAAAACCACCACGAGCAGTTCAATCAAGGTAAAACCTTTCTTATTGTTCATAAAACCTCCTACAGTTTTATATATAATTTTGCAGCCATAGCGGCTACCTTATTAGTTTAGCAGTCAAAAAAAGCCTTGTCAAGCCCTTTTAGGGCCTATTTTTTGTGCTTCATCTAACTACCCTTAGTAAACAACTATGTACTGCAAAAACGGTTTATAATGCCGGGGCTTCTCCGGCGGCACGTATGGGAGCGCCCGGGGCTTGTTGCGTACCCGGCTGCGGAGGAACCAACCCGTTAGCCGGGGCTTGCGGCACAAAAGATTCCGCCTGCAAATACGGCATCAGCCGTGCACAAAAACGCGCGCTGCGCGGGGCCTGGGCCTCACAACGGGTGGGGCCATAAGGCAACGCCCGGCGCAGGGTATAGCCAAACCGCCCGCCTACCCGCCGCGCCGCCACAAACGAGGAATCCTCCGGCCCGGCCGACGGGTTCAACCGCACAATGTAGCCGCCCGGCTCCGGCTTGCCGTGCGGGCCCGTAAAAGTAAAATACATTTCCGCCGGGGTGCCCTGCACCGGGCGGTATAAAACCCCCAGCGTTTGCGGCACGCTTAACAACGGGGCCAACTCCCCCCACTGCGCCGCAAAATGTCCGTTCGTCCGGGCAAAAGCTTCCTGCGCCAACTGCACATCCGCCAGGAGGGTATCTATATCCGCGGCGCGTTTTTTTTCGCTCTCCCAAAAATACCGCGGGAAAGCAAATGCCGCAAACACCGCCAAAATAAGCACCAAAAGCAACATTTCTTTTACGGCAAAACCTTTTTTCATGCACGGCTCCTAAAACACAGGCCCGCCGCAACACACGGCAGGCCTGACAAATTATTTGGTATCCAACCGGATTTGTTGCGGAATGGGCACCATGGGGTTTGGCGGCAAGTCCGCCATGGCGTCCACGCCGGCATAATCCATACAAAAGTTTACGTCGGCTTCGCTTTCGTATACGGGAATGCAATACAACTGCCCCCGCCCGAACGGACGCACCAACTTATAGGTGTATTTATCAGACCCTACCCGTTGGGCCACCACAAAGCCGCGGCGGTAATAATCAAACTCAAAATCTACCGCAAAACCGTCACCGGGGTTTTCCGGCCCGGTGCCTTTGGTGTAGTAAACTTCGCTCAAGTCCTCGTTCTTAAACAAACCGCCTTTATTTTCTACCCCTATATCCAAATAACTCCATTTGTTGGTGTAGGCGTTGCGCTTGAGGAAATACCGCTCCTGCGCCGCCGCGCCCTGGGCCATCATATTGGCGGCGTCCGACATTTTGGCCCGCTCCTGCACTTTTACATACGTCCGCACGGCAATAGTGGATAACACCGCCACAATAAGCACCACAAAAATCAGTTCCATCAGGGTAAACCCTTTTTTGTGTTTCATAATTCACCTGACTTGATTAAATATTTCCCAAAAGCAACAAAAACAAGCCCAAAAACACACAGCACAACAGCAGTTTCATCAGGCCTAAATGTTTCTTTAAGAAATCATTGAACCCTTTGGATTCATAGCCTAATATTGATAATACAAAAATTAAGACTAAAGGCAAAATAAACATTAAATTATACAGGAGCAAAAACGCCCACGCTTTTACGCGGAAGGCAGGGTCCTGCATGATTAAAACTACTGTGGGCAAATACACTTGCCCCGTGCATACGGCTTCCACCAAAGACACCGCAAACCCCACCGCCAGGGCCGCCAACGTCAGGCGGATGGAACTGTCGTGCTTTTCCCGCAGGAAAAAGCCCATAATTTTATGGATACGCACTTTTAAGGTGGTGGGCAGTTGCAAAAGCATTTTTTCCGCTTTGCCTGTTTTTTTGTAGACCCAAAAGTCGTACAAGGCCAGTACAAAAAACAGCAAACATACCGCCGCCGTTAAAATATAAAACCCCTTTATAACATAGGCAAACCCGCTCATGGCGTATAAAAATTTGAAGAGCCCGAGCCCAATTAACACATACGCCGCAAACACCGCCGCACAATACGCCGTGCCTACTACAATAATCTCTTTGCGGGTATATTTGTAAACGGTTAAGAAAGATACAAAAAACACAATTACCGCAAACGCGCACGGGTTAATGCCGTCCACCAATCCGCTGCCGATAATCGCCCACAACGTGATTTTGCTGAACGCTTTTTGCGGGTCTTGCGCGTCCGTTTGGACCAGGTTTGTTTTTTCGTTTAACAGCATGGCTTTTTCAATAGCCGCGTCCGCATACGTTTTAATTTCCGTGGGGTAGCCCATTAAAAAAGTGCTTCCGATAGCCGCCGCCGGGTAGCCCATTTCCTGCACGCCGTACGCTTTGGCCGTTTCGGCAAAAATAATGTTGTTGCCGTCTTTGCTGATGTCTAATTCTATAAAGTTTACGTTATCTTTATATTGCTTTTTGAGGCCCGGCCAGTACTCCGCCTTTAACTTATTACAATGCACGCAAGAGGGGCTGACAAACAACACAAAGTTGGGTTTGTCTTCCGCCAATTTTACCTCCGCTTGCACGGCGGCCGCACCGCCCAACAAAAGAACTGCACCTAAAAGAACACGCAAAATTTTTTTCATTTCATTAATTTCCCAATTTCATAAATTCGGCAATGCCGCCCAACACCATATCTACGGACATCAAAATAAGAATCATACCCGTTAAACGCTCAATGGCCACCAGGCCGCGTTTGCCCAACAGGGTGCTGATAGGAAAGGACAACATCAAAATAACCGAGTTAATGAGCGAGGCCACCAACACCACGCCTAACGTCACCAGTTTATTGGGCGCCTGGGCGGAAAGAATCATCACCATAGAAAGCGCCGCCGGGCCCGCCACCAGCGGGATAGCCAACGGCACCACAAAGGGTTCGTCTTCTTTGGGGTCGGTTTTTACTTCGTCTTCCCCGCCGAACACCAACTTAACGGAAATGATAAACAGGATAATCCCGCCCGCTACACTTAAAGAAAACGGCCGCACGCCAAACGCGCGCAAGAACCATTTGCCCAAAAACAAAAAGCCCACCATAATTACAAGGGCGATGCCCAGTTCGCGCAGAAGCACGGTTTTGCGCCGTTCCGGCGCCACCTTTTTAAGCGCGGCAATAAACAACGGGATGTTGCCGAATCCGTCCATTACCAAAGATAAGGTGATGACGGAAGAAATGAAAAAGTCCATAATAAAAATTCTCCTTGGGCCGCTAAAAGGCCCGGGCGGCGTGGATGCCGTCTATTAGATTATAGCAAAATACGCTCCCAACGGCAGGGGCTCTAACCTAATTTTAACCGTTTGTAGGCGGGGCCCCAATTTAGTACCATTTATAATATGTTAAATACCAGTAATAACAGTGTGATACAAATTGTAAAATGGTTTATGCTTGCCACCCTGATAGGGGTTGTGGTGGGCGTGTTGGATGCGGTCTTCTTAAAAACATTGGATGCCGCCATCGGGGCGCGCAACCATGTGCCGTTTTTTTATTTGGGAATGCCGGTTTTTTTATACGTCTGTATGCTGCTTTCCCGCAAGACCTTCCCCAAAGACCGCGACTATACCACCGACGCGGTTGTAAATAAAATTAATAACTATGGGCCTATTTCGCTCATTTCTATTACCAAAGGGTTCTTTTTATCCATTTTAACCATGGTGACGGGCGGCTCCGCCGGTAAAGAGGCCCCCTGCGCGGATGTGGGCGCCGGGGTAAGTTCGCTCCTGGCCCGCCTAATGCGTATGGACGCCCACCACCAACGCCAAATGATGATTTGCGGCGTAAGCGCCGGGTTTGCCGGGGTGTTCGGCGTGCCGATATCGGGCGCGCTGTTTGGGTTAGAGGTGCTTTGGGTGGGGCATATTTTTTATGAGGTGATGTTCCCTGCGCTCGTGGCCGGGATTACCGCCTTCCAAGTGACCCAATTTTTAGGCGTAAACTATATTTATCATCCGCTCCAGTTTTCGCCGGTGTTTTCGGAGCAGTTCTTCCTAAAAGTAATTATCGCGGGGATGTTTTTTGGGTTGGTTTCCATTTTGTTTATTGAAATTATGAAATTTACCCGGGTTTTATTCCGCTATTTAACGCGGCGCCTGGGAACTTTTTGCACTTGTGCGTTGGGCGGCGTACTGCTAATTACCATTGGGTATGTGTGTTCCCCCTTGTATTTGGGGTTAGGCATGGCGGGCATTGATAACGTGCTGGCCGGGGCCGCCCCGCAAAGCCCGTTTGGGTTTTTGTATAAAATTGTGACTACCTCCATTACGTTTGCCGCCGGAGGGGTGGGCGGTGTGGTGACGCCGATTTTCTTTATCGGGGCGCAAGCGGGCGGTATGCTGGCTAACTTTTTGGGGGTGGATACGGCCACCTTGGCGGCCCTCGGCTTGGTGGCGGTGCTGGCGGGCACGGCCAATACGCCGCTTTCGGCCAGTATTATGGCAATTGAGCTTTTCGGCGCGGAAATTGCCCCCTACGCCACGATTGCCTGCGTGATTAGCTTTTTGGTGACCGGGCAGCAGAGCATTTACCCGAGCCAGCAGATTTCTTGGGATAGCGGAAAATCTACGGACGCGCCCGCGCCAACCACGCATTTCAGGCGCCGGAAAAGTGACCACAAAGAGCGTATGCCCCAACGCAAAACCTTGCTGAAAAAGG
>CAKUDJ010000067.1 GCA_934644855.1 uncultured Elusimicrobiales bacterium | reverse complement strand
TTGCCAAATGCCACCCGATGGTGGACCCGCAACATCCCGAAAACCACGGCAACGACCGCGCCCCCAATGCCGAAGAAATTGCCTTCTGCCGCAAATATATAGAAAAACAAATCTCTATTATTTTGCCGGAATATGTGGTAGCCTTGGGCGGGGTTTCGGCCAAAGCGCTGATTGCGGACGCCAAATCTTTAGGTGCGCTGCGCGGCAAATTCCACAATTTAAGTTTGGATAGTGTTTCCTTGGCGCGCCCTGTAAAAATTTTGGCCACCTATCACCCTGCCGCATTACTGCGCAACCCAGGTTGGAAAAAAGATGCCTGGGCCGATTTACAAATGGTTATGGCCGCCATGGGCTTAAAAGGAAGCCATTAATTTTTTATGTTTTGCAAAGTAGTGTTTGATGTTCCCCTGGACCGGGATTTTGATTACCATGTTCCGCCCGAATTAGAAGCGCAGGTTTGCCCCGGGGTGCGCATTACCGCCCCGTTCGGCCCGCGTTTAACGGCGGGGCTCGTCCTTTCCGTCAGCAACGAACCTACCTACCAAGACACCCAAAAAATCAAAGATATTGTTTGCGTGGTGGACCCGCGGCCGATTTTCGGCAACGATTTATTCCCCTTGGCCCGATTTATGAAAAAAACATGGGGCGGCGCGATTGGGCAAATTTTATTTGCGCTCGTTCCCCCGCAGCCTTATTTTAAGTTGTTGGAAAGTCCCGCCTTTACCCCCTTTACGCCCGCGTTTGCCCACACGCTTCTCCCGCACCAACAGGCCGCATTAAATACCCTGCAAGCTATGCCCGCGTATGAATTTCACCCGGTTTTATTAAGCGGCCCCGCCGGAACCGGCAAAACGGAAACCGCCCTGCGTTTGGCCGCGCAGGTATTGCAGAACTTCGGGCAGACGCTCATTACCGTGCCGGATATTGTAGCCGCCAAAGATTTTATTGCCCGCGCCCAAAGCGCGTTTGGTGCGGAAAACGTATTTTGTTGGACCAGTAAAATGCTGCTCAGCCAAAAGAAAAAATACTTTTCCGCGGTGGCAAACGGCGTGCCGTGCGTGGTTATTTCCACCCGCTCTGGCGCGTTATTACCGTTTAAGAACTTGCGCCTGGCCGTAGTGCTGCAAGAAGAAAACGACAATTATAAACAAGAGGAAAACAAACCGTATTACCACTTGCGGGATTTAATTTTGCTCCGCGGGAAAACCCACGCCGCCACCGTGCTTTTTGTGTCCGGCACGCCCAGTTTGGAAATGCTGAAACGGGTTAAAGAGCAAGCCGTGCAAGAAATAAAATTCACGCAAAAACTCCCCGCGGTCAACTTTGCGCCGCAAGTAAAAATTACCCCCAAAAAAGGGGCTAAATCCAAGTATTTATCCGACTTTTTGTTAGAAGAAATCAAACAAAACCTCACCCGCAAGGAGCCTGTTTTACTGGTGCTGAACCGCCGGGGCTATTCCAACGCGTATTACTGCCTAAACTGCGGGGCGTACGCCCGGTGCAAACAATGCGGCAGTTTGCTTTCGCGCGAAAACACGCCGGAAGGCGGCGACTTTCTGCTCTGCAAAAAATGCGGCGCTAAGGAAGATTTACACCAAATTTGCCCCAAGTGCCAAAACCGGATTTTCAAATCCCGCGGCGGCGGAACACAAAAAATAGTGAGCGAAGTTCAAAAGTTGTTCCCGTCCGCGCGTTTACTGCGGCTGGATTCAGACACCTTAAAAACCAAATCCGGCCAAGGGCATTTGGCTTCAGCCGCCCTTAAAACAGGGCAGGTGGATATAGTTATCGGCACGCGCCTGGCCGTCAGCGCGGTGGAGGCCAACGCCGTCACGCTGTTTGGCGTGTTGGACGCGGATTTGGAGTTGGACAGCCCGGACTTCCGCGCCTCGGAAAAATTGGGCCAAATGCTGTTTTATTTGCGTTCCCGCGCTGCGTGCGTGCCCAACGGACGGCTGATTGTGCAAGCTTCCGGCACGGATATTTACCCCTTTGAATTTTTGCAAAGCGGGGATTTTGCCAAAGCGGCCGAACAGGAATTGGCCCTGCGGGAAGCGTTTAATTATCCCCCTTTTATCCGTTTGGTGCGCGCCACCTTAAAAAACAAAGACCCCAAAGAGCTTTGCGCGCAAGCCGCACACTTAAAAAGCATTTTTAAGCAACGCGCGCAGGAAATACTCGGCCCGGTGCCGTGCGGCAAAAAAACAGACACCCTTAAAAAAGAATATTTACTGTTCAAACTGACGGACGAACAATACTTCCCCGCCGTGGAAGTATTGGATAGCCTCTCCACCCAAAACAAAAAGCAACCGCTTAAACTCTCTGCCGACCCGTACGATTTTTATTAAAAACCGCCTGCGCCTAGTGCGTAGCCTATTCCCATTATGCTAAAATAAGAAATATGTACCCGTTTGGAGAATTATAAAATGACCATTGATGAACAAATAGATTTTTTAACGCGCGGCTGCGTGGACGTGGTGTCCAAAGCCGATTTAGCCAAAAAGTTGGAAAGCGGCAAAACCTTAAAAGTTAAATTGGGCTGTGACCCCACCAGTGCGGATTTGCACTTGGGGCATAGTGTGGCCCTTTCTTTATTGCGCCGCTTCCAGGATTTGGGGCACAAAGCCGTGCTGGTAATCGGGGATTTTACCGCCGCCGTGGGGGACCCGTCCGGCCGTGACTCCACCCGCCCGGTTTTGCCGCGCGAAAAAATCTTGGAAAACGCCAAAACCTATACGGAACAAGCCTTCAAAGTATTGGACCCGTCCAAAACCGAAATCCGCTTTAACAGCGAATGGCTGGATCCGTTTGTTTCCGGCAAAGATTTAATGCTCACGCTCCAAAAAGTGACGGTTGCCCAAGTGTTGGAACGCGACGACTTCAAAAAGCGTATGGCGTCCGGCAACCCCATCAGCCTGTTGGAAGTGTTATACAGCTTATTCCAAGGGCAGGATTCCGTCGCCTTAAAAGCGGATGTGGAACTGGGCGGCACAGACCAGATTTTTAACTTGTTAGTCGGCCGCCAGTTGCAAAAGAACAACGGCCAAGAGCCGCAGGTAGCCATTACCGTACCGCTGCTGGTGGGGTTGGACGGCATTAAAAAAATGTCCAAATCTTACGGCAACTATGTGGGCTTAAACGACGCCCCCAACGATATGTTCGGCAAGCTGATGTCTATTTCCGACGAACTGATGCTTGCTTATTACGAGCTTTTAACCACCGAAGATTTAACCGCCGTTAAGGCCATGCACCCCATGGAAGCCAAAAAGCATTTGGCGGGCCTGCTGACGGAGCGCTTCCACGGTAAAGAAGCCGCCGTGGCCGCCCGGGCCAACTTTGAACAGGTTTTTTCCAAAAAGCAAAACCCGGACGATATGCCCGAATTTACGCCCGAAGCCGGGCAATTACTTTCCGCCGCGTTGGTAGCGGCCGGGGCCGCGCAAAGCAAGAATAAAGCGCGCGCCTTAATAGACCAGGGTGCCGTGCGCTTAAACGGCCAAAAACTCACGCAAGACGGCGTTTTGGCGTTTGATTCCGGCGCGGTACTGCAGGTGGGGCGGCGCACCTTCTTAAAACTTGTAAAATAACATGAAACGGCTTTTGATATTTTTTGCCTTTTGCTTGGTTTTTTTGCTTAGCGCGGCGTGGCTGATAAAAATGTTCACCTGGGATAAAGGGGACCTGATTACATTTACCATTCACCCGGGGCAGAGCGGCGCGGCCGTAGCGCAAGAATTAAAAGCAAAAGGCATTATCAAAAGTCCGTTGGCGTTCAAAATTTTACTGCGCTTAACTTCTTCCGCGCGGGATTTGAAAGCCGGCAAGTTTGATTTACGCAAAAACACCCCCAGTTTTGAGGTCATCAACTGCATTAAAAGCGGGCAATGTATCCACTATGAAAAACTGACCGTACTGGAAGGTTGGCGAAGTGAAGAAATTGCCGAAATGTTGGCCGAAAAAAACATTACGGATGCCAAAGAATTTTTATCTATCGTGCGGGCACGCAATTTAGAAGGTAAATTATTTCCGTCCACGTATTTATTTTCCGAAAAAACCCCGGCCCAAAAAGTAGTGGCGGAAATGACCGCAGAATATGAAAAGCGCATTAAGCCGCTGTTTGCCAAATACCCCACCAAACTGACGGAAAACCAGGTATTAACAATAGCCTCTATTGTGGAGCGCGAGGCCATCCACCACGACGAACGCCCCAAAATTGCGGCCGTATACTTAAACCGCTACAAAATAGGCAAACGCTTGGAAGCGGACCCCACCGTACAATATGCGTTGGGGTTCAACGCACGGGAAAACCGCTATTGGAAAAAAGGATTGACCTTCAAAGACCTTAAAATAAGTTCCCCCTATAACACTTACCGCAACGCGGGCCTGCCGCCGGGGCCTATTTGCAACCCCAGTTATGAATCCGTATTAGGGGTTTTGAAGCCTACGCCCAATTTTAATAATTTGTATTTTGTGGCTGATAACACCAGCCGCCATGTTTTCAGCCCCACGTTTGACGAACACAAACGCAACATCCAACGCATCCGCGCCCCCAAACAAAACCCCATTTAAGCGCAAAACCGCATACCATAAAATGGGCCTCTTTCCGGGCCCGTTTTCTTTTTGCGCCACAATGCCTACAACCGGGTAAATGTGCACGAGGGGGCCGTACACAGAACAACGGGGACAATTAGTAAAAGCGTGGGGCTGCCGCTTTGTAAATGTGTGAAAGGGCCCCCTTTACGGGGGCCCTTTTTTGTGCCTGAGGTAGTAGATTTAAGCAAAAACCGTGTTTGGGTTCCCAGGGTTAAAAATAATCTCTACCACTTGCTTATTTCCTTTTGCAAACATTTATAAGGTTGCCCGAGGGATGCCATTTTTTTCTTGCATACTAATCTATATACAGTTCCCCGTTCTCTGCACTGATTAACCTCGTTATGGGTGTAGTCATGAAAACTAGAGGAAGTCACACAACTCCAACCTTCATGTCTGCCCGCCAAAAAGGTTCCTTCGCTCAGGTTTGTGGGACAGTTCTGCGAACTGGATGAATCTTCTCCCCACTTACTTATTGCGTCTTGATTAAAGTAATAAGTGTGGTCTGCCGTAGATTTGGGATAAGAGGTAGGACACGGATACGAGCCACCCCACATATAAGTATATGTATGCCGTGTTAATACACAACAATCATAACGCTGTTCTTCTGTGGGGCATTCTCTATCCCAGTTTCCCAGGAGCCAAACACCATTTACGCAAGAAACCGTTCTCTTCCGTTTGGTCCCGTCGGAGCAAAACTCTGTAATATCTTTAGGTTTAGGCGGACACGGCGGGAAGTTTCCCAACACCCATTTGTAATTAGTAGCGGCACTACACGTATAACTGGCTTTTACTGTGCCGCATTCACATTCTTTTTCTTCATCTGCCGGTTGGGGGCCCTCGCATTTAGGGGTACATTCTTCCACCGTTTTACTGCACGGACCCAACTGGGCAACCCATTTGCCGCCTACACACGCTTGGGTTGT
>CAKUDJ010000066.1 GCA_934644855.1 uncultured Elusimicrobiales bacterium | reverse complement strand
GAATTGGCCCACAAAATTTACGCCGGGGCGGATTTGTTTTTAATGCCGTCCCGCTTTGAGCCGTGCGGGCTCAGCCAACTGATTGCGATGAAATACGGCACGTTGCCGGTCGTTTCGCGCGTGGGCGGTTTGGCGGACACCGTAAAAGGGTATCCCGCCAGCGACGCCACCGGCTTTTTTATAGACCCGCTGACCGAAAACGGCATTTGTGACGCGTTGGATACGGCCTTAAAAGCGTATGCGGATAAAAAACAATGGTTTAAGTTGGTTAAAAATGCTATGACGGTGGATAACTCTTGGGATAAATCCGCCCAGGAATACATTAATTTGTATCACAAAACAATTATTTAGGAGATTTACATGAAGAAAGTTTTGCTGCTGGTTCTAGTTTGTTTGTTTGCCGTGGGCGCACAAGCCAAAACGGCTAAAAATTTAATTTGGGTCATTGGGGACGGTATGGGCCCGTCGGCCGTCGGTTTCTTTATGGAAGCCGTACGCAACGGCAATAACCCGGCTTTCCCGGATAAAATTTCCAATTTGGAAAAGTTCATCAACCGTTCCGATACGGGCCTTTATTTTAACAATACCAAAGGGAGTATTGTTTCGGACAGCGCTTGCGCCGCTACCCAAATGGCCACGGGGCAGTTTTCCTTGCCGGATTATATCGGGCAGGATTATTCCGGCCTAAACGTAAAAACCATTATGGAAGAAGCCAAAGAGCGCGGGATGTCCGTAGGGGTTGTGACGGATGTGTATGTGACGGACGCCACCCCGGCCGCGTTTTTATCCCATGCGCGCAGCCGCAAAATGAAATATGATATTGCCCGCCAAATGGTAGCTTCCGGCGCGGACGTGATTATGGGCGGCGGACTTAAATATTTTACGCAAGGGGAAAATAAAAAATTACTGAAAGAAGCCAAAAAACAAGGCTACACCGTTGTCAAAAACAAAAAGCAACTGGCTCATGCCCAAGGCAACAAAATTTTGGGGCTGTTTTCTAACGAGGCCATGCCCTTTTATGTGGAAAAAGACCTCCACCCCAATACGCCTACCTTAAAAGATATGGCCGTAGCGGCGCTAAAAGTGCTCTCCAAAAACCCGAACGGTTTTGTTTTAATGGTGGAAGCCGGAAAGATTGACTGGGCCTTGCACGAAAACGACGCCGGGGCCTCCTATTATGAAATGCTGACGTTGGACGAAACCTTGCCGCTGCTGACCGCCTTTGCCGATAAAAATGAGGACACGTTAGTTTACTTAAATGCGGACCACGAAACCGGCGCCCCCACTTTTAACTACCGCCATTTGGACGACGCCCAAGTGCAGCATAAAAACGCCCAGGGGGAAATGTTATACGGCGGACATACGGACTATATTGATTATAAACAATACGATAAACTCCTGCTGCAAACCCGGGTGATTTATTATGTAAACGAAGATTTCAAAAAACTTCCCGCCAAGAAACAAACCCCGCAGAAGTTTCAGGAAATGTTAGATAAAGGGCTCGGGTATCATGTGGATATTTCCGTTTTGGAAAACCCGACGGATTATGCCGCCGTTAAAAAACTGATTAACGAGCAAAAGGGCCTGGCCTGGGCTACCGGCACGCATACCTCGGGTATGCTGTTGGGTATTGCCTACGGCGGGTATGACGGTTTTACCGGGGTGTACCACAATACGGAGTTGAAAAATAAATTTTCCGCCGCGTTGGGGTGGACGGATTTTTCCAACCGAAATGAGGACTAAATGGACGAATTTTTAGAACCCGAAAAACGCAAATCCAAACATATCTTCCGGCTATACCGCCGGGTGTTTGTGCTAGTATTTGCGGTGGCGGTTTTGTTGCAGGCGGTCAGCTTTGCCCAACTGCAATTAAAGGATTATTTTACCCGGCTCAATAATGATTTTAAGGTCATTTTGACCGTTGCGCCGGAGGTGGCACAAAATGAATTGACCCAAATGGGGGAAAGTTTAAGCGCCAAAAAAGATATTACCGCGGTCAATTTGTTTTCCCCGGCGGATGCGCTGGCCGCGTTGCAAAAAAAGAACCCGCAGCTTACGCAGTCTTTACTGCTGATGGGGCGCAATAAAATGCCGGCGTATTTTGAGCTGAAGTTAAGTTATCAGGCCATTAATAACATTGGGCCGTTTGTGGATAATTTAGCGGCGGAATATCCGGGGCTTTCGGCCAAGTACAGCCCGGCGCACGCGCACACCCTCTTTTTGGCGGGGCTTTGCTTGCGGGTGCTGAATGTGGCGTTGGCCTTTGCCGTGCTGCTGCTGCTCGGATTTATGTTTTTGGTGGAGGCCTACCCGGCGGATGCCAAACATTTGGGCGCGGGGGTGTTTTCCGGCCTGTTGGCGGCCGCGTGCAGTTGGGGGCTGATGGCGGCGCTGGTATATCCGGCCGGATATTTGCTGCCGGTGTTGGATATGTGCGGTTTTTGGCGGCAAGCCGGGGTGGCGTTGCTTTGCGCCCTTTTGGGGTGGACATTAACAAAATGGCAAAAGTTTTAGTCTTTTTAAGCGTGTTTTTGTTGTGGGCTCCGGCCTTATTTTCCAACGAAGCGGAAGATAAGAAGCGGGAGCTCGCGCGCTTAAAAAGCCAGGCGGCCCAAAAAGAAAACGAACTAAAAAAATACCGCGAGGCGGAAAAACAAATTTCGCGGGAAATTTCCGACTTGGAAAGCCGCCGCCGGGAAGCGGAACGCAAAAAAAACAAGGTAGAGGCGGATATTTCCTACATAGAGCAAAGTTTGCTTTCCACGGCGGATAAACGCGCCGTATTAAAAAAAAGTATGCCCTTGTGGCAGCGGGTGGTTCTGGCGGAGTTGGACGCGTATTATTTTACGCCCCGGTGTTATGATTGCCCCGGCGGGTACAGTTTGGAAACCGTATGATTACCCATAAAGCCGCGTTTACCGCCGCTATGGAAAAAGAACAGCGCTTGACCGATAAACAGATTTTAACGTATGAAGCAAAAAACAAGCAGTTGCAGGCGCGCAGTTCCAAATTAGAAGAAGAACAAGGGGTCATTACCACCCGTTTCCGCAAAAAAAAGAGCGCGTTGGACGTGACCAAACGCAAGGCAGAGGAAGTGCGTAAAGAGATTAACGAATTAAACCGCTCCGCCGAAGCGTTAAACAATTTGCTTGCCAAGTTTGAACGCACCCGCAAAGCGCAGGATGCCAAAGCCGCCGCCAAAAAAACGGACGGCACTAAAAAGAGTGCCTCCGGCGGGCCTAAAATAGATGCGGCGCCGCACTCCCTGCCGTGGCCGGTAAACGGCAAAGTGATTAGTAAATTCGGTAAAGAATACCGCGCCGATTTGAATACCTGGATTTTCCGCGACGGCATTAAAATTGCCGCCCAGCGGGGGCAAGACGTCCGCGCGGCAGAAGAAGGCAGCGTGATTTATGCCGGGCCGTTCCGCTCTTACGGCAATGTGGTTATTTTGGACCACGGCAAAGGCTTCTTTTCCATTTACGGCTTTTTGCAGGATATTAAAGCCGCGGTGGGGGATAAACTGCCCCGCCAGGGCGTAGTGGGTTCCGCCGGGCCGGACACGCAAACATCTTCCGGCACCGGGCGTTATGCGGTGTATTTTGAAATACGGCAAGGGACCGTGGCGGTAGACCCGATGGCGTGGTTAAAATAAATTTGATGAGGATATTATGAAAAATAAAAAATTAAACACTTGGGCCGTTGTGGCGGCTGTGATGTTTTTTATGGGAACGCTGTTTCCGTATGCGTATGCGTCGGCAGACGGGGGGCTGCGCAAAATCCGCACGTTTATTGACGTGTTGGAATATGTAAAAGAAAATTATGTGGAAAGTACCGATTCCGATAAATTAATTAGCGGCGCCATTAAAGGCGTGGTGGGGGAATTGGACGATTTTTCCCAATATTTGGAGCCAAAGGATTACAAGGAGTTAAAGAACGAAACCCGGGGCGATTTTGGCGGTTTGGGTATCCGTTTGCAAATGGTGGACGGCTATGTGACGGTGATGAGCCCCATGCCGGGCACGCCTGCTTTTAAGGCGGGGGTGATGCCGGGGGACCGCATTTTATTTGTGGACGACCGCGACTTAAAAGATATGAAACTGGACGAAGCCGTGGACCTGATGCGCGGCGAAGTGGGCACCAAAGTAAAACTGACCTTGAGCCGCAAGACGGAAAACGGCGAATATAAAAACCTGCCCGATTTAACCTTAAAACGGCAAAAAATCGTGCCGGAAGTGGTCTATTCCCGTATGTTGGCGCACAAAATCGGCTATGTATATGTGGTGGATTTTTCCGGCCATACGATAGAAGCCGTGAACAAAGCCTTAAAAGAGCTTAAAAAACAAGGTATGAAATCCCTGGTGTTGGATTTGCGTTTCAACCCCGGCGGTTTGCTGACGGGCGCGGTGGATATGGCCAAGCTTTTTATGGGGGATAAACAGATGATAGTTTATACCAAAGGCCGCAAGAAAGATTTTTACCAGGAGTTTAAGACCAACGCCAAAGCGCCGTATCCGGATGTCCCGATGGTGGTGTTAGTCAACCAAGGTTCCGCCAGCGCGAGCGAAATTGTTTCCGGCGCGTTGCAGGATAACAAACGCGCGGTAGTTGCCGGGCAGCGTTCGTTCGGCAAAGCGAGTGTTCAGCAAGTGCTGCCGCTTTCCGGCGGGGCGGGCCTGCGCCTGACGATTGCCAAATATTACACCCCGGCGGGGCGGCTTATCCAACGCAATTACCGGGATAAATCCAAGGCGGATGAAGGGGGCATTTTCCCGGATATTGAAGTGGAAGTGGACCCGGAACAAGAAATAAAAGTTTTTATGCAGTATAATAAAGTGGTATACACCCCCGGGAAAAAAGCGCAACTGCCGGAAATGACGGAAAAAGACCCGGTGTTAGACAAAGCTGTTTTATATTTAACGGGCAAATTAACCTTGGAACAGGCCCAAAAAGAGGCCGCCGAAGCCAAAGCCGCTAAAGAAGCCGCCAAAACAAAAAAGGCCGCTTCCAAAAAAGAAACCCAAGGTAAAAAATCCGCCCCCCAGGCCGCGCCGCAAAAACAGGCTCCGGCGCAAGATAAAAAATAAGGTGCTTTATGAAGAAGGATTTTACAATTTTAGGGATAGAATCCACCTGTGATGAAACTTCCGCCGCCGTATTAAAAGGCGGTACGGAGCTTTTATCCAACGTGATTTATTCGCAAATAGACGAACATAAAAAATACCATGGTGTCGTGCCGGAGTTAGCCAGCCGGGCGCACGCGGCCAAAATTGCCGCCGTGATAGAAACCGCCCTCGGCCAAACGCCAATAGACTGCGTGGCTTTTGCCAGCGGGCCGGGGCTGCCGGGCGGGCTTATGGTAGGGCGTGTGGCGGCCGAAACATTGGCCGTTTACAAGCAAGTCCCGCTGATTGGGGTAAACCATTTGGAAGGCCACCTGTTTGCGTGTGAATACGAGGACGGCCGCGCTTGCCGCCCGCTTGAGTTCCCGTTGGTGGCGTTGGTGGTTTCCGGCGGAAATACCG
>CAKUDJ010000065.1 GCA_934644855.1 uncultured Elusimicrobiales bacterium | reverse complement strand
CGGGCACGGGTTCCACAAAATGTTTGCGCCCATAGCTTGCCCCATTTTGGCATATTTATCCCCCCCTTCTGCTTTGTTAGTGGAATAACTGCCGCCGTACGTCAAAGAAACTTCCATATCGTAGGAATTGGCTACGGCCGAGCGGCTAGGGTCGTAAGAGGCATACATCACGTCCCCTTGGTTTTGACCGTTTACCGTGGTGGAAGCCACGCCGTAATCCATGGTGCCGTATTTGTCCGTTTCCTGCACGCCGTATACGTTGGTGGTCACGGTGCTGTCCATAGAACGGCGGACCGCTTCCACTTTGGCATCAGCCGCTTTTACTGCCGCGCTTTTGTTTGGCTGCGTAGCCGCGTGTTGGGCAAAAACCGCGGCGCTGCCCAAGACCCATAAAGCCGCGGCAAATAATACTTTCTTCATTTTTTACCCCCTCATTTAGTAATTTCTTGATACTGCACTACCCCCCTATCATAAAACTTAACGCCCCATCCGGCAACTTAAAAAAGTAATTAGAACGCATTTTTTGCCATAGAGGATTTGCCGTTTAGAACGGTATTTGGCACAACAGTTAAAAACTTTTGCAGAAAGGAAATGAAGCAGAAAAGACGGAAAACTCCCCGGCAGAAATACCGGGGAGTTTCAAAATAACATAATTATTTGGTAAAAACCACACTGCCCAAATGGTCACAAAGGGGCACAAAGTTTTGTTTATATTCGCGGGCAAAGTTCCGCACGGCCTGCGCCGCGCCTTTATAGCGGGGGTTGCCGTAATCATGCACCAATATATATCCCCCCGGAGCCAACCGCTCGTAAAAGAATTTCAATCCGGCATATAGCGGCTCATACAAATCCGCATCCAAACTAACCAAGCAAAAACGCTCTTGCCCGTCTTGTTGGGCACTCTGCGGGAAAACCCCCTTGCGGAATACGCATTGGTTAATATGGGGCATTTTAGCCCGCACCAAAGCCACATCCGTATTGGCAAAACATTCATCTGCTAACGAAAATTGCCCCGCTTGTTCCGCCGTTAAATCCTGCGCGGCAAAGCCTTCAAACGTATCATAGAGATATATTTTGCGTTCGGGCAATAATCTGGATATCTCGCAAGCAAAATCCCCTTGAAAAACACCTAATTCCGCACAAGCACCGGGCACCTTGTTTTGGCGGATTTCCTGTGCCAAAAGCCCAAGGGTATTGTAGCGGATAAAATCGGTTCCCGCGTAAGCCACATTCCGGCAGGAACGGGGGCGCGCTATGTGCATATCTTGCACCAATACCAAACCAAACGGGCGCAGCAAATGCGCATTGACCCAACGCGCCGCACGCCCGCAAAAGCTGTTTACTTTGGCTTTTCTTTTTTTCATATATATTCAGTATAACAAACTCGCCCCCAGGTGCGGGGGCAGTTTTTCATTCTTTTTATTAAAAATACTTTATACAATCCTGCTATTTGTTTTCCGGCTCTTGTTGGACGGAATCAAACAAGGGTCCGCAATCCGCACAGCACCCGCAAGCCGGGTTGGCTTTTTCGGCAGGTTCTTGCACGGCAGGTTGGGCTTCGGCCACAGGCGTTTGCGCAACCGTATTTTCAGGTGCCGGAGCCGTTTGCGCGGAAGGCTCGCTTTCGCAAGTACAGGCTTGGCAAGCACATTCCACATGCACAACGGGTTGGCTGGATACCGGCTGTTGGGCATAGCAGGGGGTTTCGGCAAAAACCTGTTGTTGGGCAGACACATTTTGCACACCGAGCGTCGGTTCCGTTTCCAACACAGCCGGCACATCCTGCGCGGCGGAAGTTTCTTGCACGGTTTCTTGTGCCGGAGCCGTTTGGGCGGGCGTTTCGGTGGTTTGCACGGCGGCCGCTACAGTTTCATCCGCCGGAGTTTGCGTTTGGGCGGCACCGTCTGTTTTTCTGGCGCGCAACGTCACTTTACGCCACTTGCCTTCCCCTTCGGACGCCGTTTCCACCGTGGCATGGCCTTCCAAAGCGCGGTGAATGTAGCGGCGCAGTTGGGCGCTCATCGGGCGGAAACGGTATACCGGCATTCCGCCTTCCACTGCGGCCACACCGCGGGCAATTTCCGCATTGATTTTATCTTCCGCCTTGCGCCAGTAGTTTTGCGTATCCGTAATGACGGAAATCGGCTTATCAAAATGGCGGCTCAACGCCAACGTGCATAAATATTGGATAGATTCCAGCGTTTTGCCTTCTTTGCCAATCACAATGGCCGGGTGGTCACAATCAAACGTCAGCAAAATGCGCTGTTGTTGTTCGTCCCACCATACATTTAAGTTTTCCGCCTTTACGCCCATGTGGGTTAAAATGTCATTTAAGTATTGTTTAGCCTCTTGCATGGGCGCTTTTAAGGCTTCCGGGATAACCGCATTTTGGATGCGTTCGCACGGCAATAATTGCGCCTCGTTGGCTTTGGGGGCTTTTTCGCGCGCTTCCAAGCGGGGGGCGCGGTCAAACTTGCGGCCGCGGCGGCGGTTATCGCGGCGTTCCTCGTTAAACGCTTCGTGGTTGCGGCGTTTGTTGTTGGCGCGGCCATGGGAGCCGGAGCGTTTTTTGCGGGGGACGTCCATATAAATCTGCGCGTCTAATTCCGCCGCGCTCCAGCGTTTCTGGCGGATTTCCACCACCGCGGGTTTGGAACCGAACCCCAAAAAACCTTTTTTAGGGTGTTCCAAAACGGTCACTTCCACTTGGTCACGTCTTAAACCCAAATCTTTCAATCCCTGCGCAATAGCGGAGGATACATCTTTGGCTTGCACTTTCACTTTTGTAGGCATACTAGGTAAACTCCTTATTTATTAGCGGCAACTTGTTTGTTGACGACGGTTTGAATTCCAAAGCTGATTAAACTGTTAGTCAGCCAGTATAACACCAACCCGGACGGGAAATTCATAAATAATAACGTAAAGATAAGCGGCATATACTTAAACATAGCAGCTTGGGACGGGTCCGTTCCGGGCGGTAAATTTCCTTTTTGCTGGAAGAACATTACCGCACCCATCAAAATAGGCAACACATAGTACGGGTCTTTGGAAGACAAGTCGGTAATCCACAGCATAAAACCGGCCCCATGCAACGCCCACGACGTGCGTAGCGCATTATACAAGGCCAGAAAAATCGGTAATTGAATCAGCATCGGCAAGCAGCCGGAAAGCGGATTAACCCCATGTTTTTTATAGAGGTTGAGCATTTCGCGGTTGAGGGCTTCCGGGTTGCCTTTGTATTTTTCCTGCAAGCGTTTGGTTTCCGGCCCGATTTTGCGCATTTGCGCCGTGGAGCGCAAAGACATCCGGGTCAGCGGGAACATTAGCACCTGTAAACAAACGGTTAATAGGATAATGGCTACGCCATAGTTGCCGGTCCAACTGTAAAATGTTTCCAATATGCGGCGGGCAATTTTGCCGAGCGCACCAAAGAAACCAAACTCAATACTGCGGTCCAAATGATACGGCAAGGCCAACAGTTCCCGGTAATCTTTGGGGCCCATATAAAATTCGCTGTTATATTCTTTTTGGGATTTGGCCCCCACCGTGACGGCGGGCATTTGGACGGTCATTTGCGGGCCTTTTACTTCGCCCTTGCCAAACAACCCCCACAGGCGGTCCTTTTCACCAATTACATGGCTGGTGGCGCTCAGTTCGCCCGGGGTCCTGTTTTGCGGGATAATTACGCTTAAAAAGTAGCGGTTTTGCACGCCGGCCCAAATCCAGTTAAACTCGTCTTCCGGCGCGTTTTTTTCCTTGGCGCGGGCGGCTTGCGGGCTGTAAACGCCGGGCTTATCGCCTTTGGGTTTTAAGGTTTCCAGGGTGGCTTTTTTGCGGCCCTGGTATTGCACCAGATAAACGGCTTTGGATTCACGCTCGTTATCGCCTTCTTCGCTCTTTACGGTACCCAAACCGGGGCCGAAGTTAAACGCCCACGGCTCTAACGTAATATCATGCGCGGTATTGTTGGCAAACGCCAAAGAAAGCGTATGCAAACCGTTTTGCGCAAAGCGGTATGTTTTGGAAACGGAAAAGCCGGGCACTACATCCCCGGTAAAAGTAATGGAATCCTGCGTGCGGGCGGATTCGGCAAAATCCACCGTAGGCAACGTGGCAAAATAACCCTCGCCGGAAAACGGGGTAATATCTACATCTTCCACCACGTCTTTATAGGTGTATTTTTTAATGCCGGCACCCTTAGAAGAAAAGGTGACGTCCGCATCTTGCCAGTTAAACGTAATCAGTTCTTCCGGCTTGGAAGGTGCGGCTTTGGCTATTTTGGCAGCGCCCTGCACGGTAGCAACGGTGCTTTGGTTTTGGTTGACGGCGCGTTTGAGCTGTTCCTCAGCGGCGGCCTTGGCGGCGCGCTCGCGCGGTAAGACTACAAACTGGTTGTAGCCCGAGATGACCAACAAAAACAACATCATGGCCCATAAAAACTGTCTGTTCATAAAACTCCTTTTGAAACCTCCGGCATCTGCCGGAACGGCTTTCAAAAGAAAGCACGACTAGGCACGGAAAAATTGTGTTTAGGGCACCGGGTCATATCCGCCCGGATGCCAAGGGTGGCATTTAAGCACACGTTTAAGGGCTAAATAGCCCCCCTTAAAAGCGCCGTATTTGATAATAGCCTCGCGCGCGTACTGGCTGCACGTGGGCCTGAAACGGCACACGCCCCTGGGGCCCAACAGCGGGCGGACCAGCAGCATAAATGCGCTTAATAAAAACAGCGCCAATTTTTTGAACAAAAGCGAAAGTTTGTGCATTTCCCTTCAATAATTCACTACTTGTCTGAAGAGGTTTTTAATAACCCGGCACGCCCGCAAAGTGCCATAAAGGCACGTTGGACATTCAATAAATCCGTTAAGGTTTCGCTGGAACGCGGGCTGACAATCAGGTCAACACCGGGTTGTATTTTTTCCCTGTTGAGTCTAAAACTTTCTCTTAAAAGCCTTTTGACGCGGTTGCGTACCACCGCGCCGCCCAACTTACGGCTAACCACCATACCCAAGCGCGTACGCGCCCCCGGGCACAAAGACGGCCTCCACCAAATTACCATTCCTTCCCCCCTCGCCCGGCGGGCGTTGGAGATAATGTCCTTAAAATCCCTTTTAAGGTGCAAGCGGAACGGTTTGGGAAGGCCGTACAGCATAAATTATTAGGCTCTGATAAGCTCGTGGCGGCCTTTGGCACGGCGCGCGCTTAAAACCTTGCGGCCGCCGGCGGTGGCCATTCTGGCTCTAAAACCGATGTGTTTAGCTCTTCTTCTTTTATTAGGTCTGTAGGTAGGCAACATACTCAATCATATACGTTATTTCTGGCCACGGGGACTGGAAAAAACGTATCTCCCATTATTAATATTAAAATCGTTTCTGCGTGAAACTTACAGATATTATAGCTTTTCTGCCGCTTCTTTGCAAAACTTTTCAGGGCGGCAAATGCGCCCATATATCTATTATCCTAAATTATGCGGGCGCGGGCAAGTGTTTTTTTTATTTTCTCCTTAACTGGAACGCCCCGCGGCAAATTTGCTATATTTTTATTGTATGGTTTTTACAGATGACGCCATTGTGCTTTTCCGCCAACCGTTCCGCGAGGC
>CAKUDJ010000064.1 GCA_934644855.1 uncultured Elusimicrobiales bacterium | reverse complement strand
ATATTATTTTGCCCGCGGTGCAAATCGGCCTGTTAATTACGGTGGTGGCGGCGGTATCCTTAAAATACAATTTATGGATTGACCGCTACTTTGTGGCCTTAATGCCGGGCATTTTGGTATTTATCTGCGGTTGTTTGTACCACTTGTACGAACGCCACCGCCTGTTAATTGTGCTTTTTCCCCTTCTTTTATTAACGTGGACGACCCACTACTGGACCTTGGATTATCTGTCAAGCACGGAATACACCGGCCTAAAAGATGCGTTTAACTTCGTCCGCCGAAACTGGCCGGACCAACCCGTATATGTAGATACCGCCAAAACCGGCTACCCGGATAAAGCCCTGCAAGTTATGCTCCAATATTACGCACCGGGCCACCAAATGACCCTCATTCCCCTGTCTAAAGAAAACGCCCCGCAGGCGGCGCAAACCCCCAAACCGCCTGTACTGCTGCCGCTTTGCACGCAGTACCATTTAATGCAGTTCTCGTTTGATTACCATTTGGAAGAAGACCGCGAACCGTACCTGTTTGGCAAAGATGTATGCGTATTTACCGCACACAGGCTGCGGAAGGAGCGCCCATGACCCACGCGGACCTGCTGACGGATTTTGCCAACCATTTAACCTTTGAGCGCCAGCTTTCCCACAATACGGTGGCGGCGTACCGTTCCGACGTGGAAAGTTTTGTGGAATACTGCCTGGCAAACGAGGTGGAGCCCCAAAACATAGCGCCGGAATTTTTAGATAAATACCTCTACCAACTGCGCATGGTGGAACAGCTCTCCACCACTAGCGTGTTCCGCAAAATGGAGGCGGTAAAATGTTTTTATAAGTTTTTACTGGTGGAAGAACTGATTACGGATGACCCCACCCGCTTCCTCAAATCCCCCAAACTGGCGCAAAAAATTCCCCAACAGCTTACCCGGCAGGAAATGGACCGCCTGCTATCCTATCCCGCCAAAAAGTTTGACGAAATCCGCACGCTGACCATGGTGGAACTGTTGTATGCCGCGGGCCTGCGCGTAAGCGAGCTGATTAACCTGCGCATAGAAAACGTCAACACGCAGGAAGGGTGGGTATTGGCGTTTGGCAAAGGGGGCAAACAGCGTTTTGTGCCCATTCATCCGCAAGCCTGCCAACGGTTAAAATATTATTTGGAGGTGCGCGAAGCCACATTTGCGGATAAAACAGTAGGCTCGGAACTTTTTTTGAACCGCCACGGCCGTAAAATCAGCCGCCAAAGCGTATGGAAAGATTTGGCCGATTTGGGCCGCAAGGCGGGCATTTCCCAACCGCTCCACCCGCACTTGTTCCGCCATACTTTTGCCAGCCATTTATTGCAGGGCGGGGCCGATTTGCGCAGCTTGCAGGAAATGTTGGGGCACGCCAATTTGGCCACCACCCAAATTTATACGCATTTGGACGTGGCCGACCTGAAAGAAAAGCATAAAAAATTTCATCCGCGGGGTTAACCATGAAACACCTGATTTTTTTGCGCCACGGACAGAGCGAATACAACCTTTCCCACCGTTTTACCGGGTGGGATGATTGCGCTTTAACTCCCACAGGAGAGGAACAAGCCCGGCAAGCCGGGGTTTTACTCCGCCAAGCGGGCGCGCTCCCCCAACGGGCGTATGTTTCCAAACTGGTGCGTGCAAGGCAAACGCTGCAAAACGCCTTGCAAACGGCGGACTTGCCAATCCCCACCACCCCCGCTTGGCAATTAAACGAGCGCCACTACGGGGCCGTGCAAGGGCTCACCCGCGCGGAAGCGGGCCGCCAATTCGGCCCGGAACAAGTGTTATTATGGCGGCGCACCTTTACCGCCTGCCCTATTCCCCGGGCCGATAACCGCGCCGCACAAGCCTTAGTTCCGCCCGGCATAACGGCACCGAACGGGGAATCCTTGCAAATGGCGCAAGCGCGCGCGTTGGCTTTTTTCCGGCAGGAAATTTTCCCCGCGTTTGCCCAGGCGGATACGATACTGGTAGCCGCGCACGAAGATTTACTGCGCGCGTTAGCCTGTTATTTTAAGCAACTTCCGCCCGCCGCGGTGGAAACCTTGGTCGTGCCGCCCGCCGCGCCGTGGGTTATGGAATTAGACGGCAATTTCCACATGCAAAAAGATTATTTTTTAGGTGACCCCGTAAAAATTGCCGCATTCCTGAAACGCCGCCCGGAATAGCCGTAAAACCCCTGCGGGCCCGGCTTTTACCAACCGTAAAGCGGGCCGAAAGTTTTATCTGCCTCCCGCGCAATACAAAAAGCATTTATTTAGCCGTAAAAATTGATAAAATAGACTTATGAGTATTGATAATTTTCCGCAAATAGATAAGAAGCAACAAGACCGCTGGGAAAAAGCAAACCTCTTTGCCAGCCCCAAAATGCCTAACGGCAAAAAGTTTTATTGTTTAGATATGTTCCCGTATCCGTCGGGTGCGGGGCTGCATGTGGGACACCCGGAAGGGTACACCGCTTCCGATATTTTGGTACGCTTCAAATTAATGAACGGCTACGACGTCCTGCACCCGATGGGGTGGGATGCCTTCGGCTTGCCGGCGGAAAACTACGCCATCGCTACCGGGATTCACCCGCGCGAAACCACGCAAAAAAATATTGCCAATTTCAAACGCCAAATTAAATCTATCGGTCTGGCGTACGATTGGGCGCGCGAAATTGACACCACGGACCCCCACTATTATAAATGGACCCAATGGATTTTCCTGCAACTTTTCAAAAAAGGGTTAGCGTATGAATCCACCGTACCGATAAACTGGTGCCCCTCCTGCAAAACCGGGCTAGCGAACGAGGAAGTCTTTAACGGCAAGTGCGAACGCTGCGGGCACGAAATTGAACGCAAGGCCCTGCGCCAATGGATTTTGCGCATTACCGCGTATGCCGAACGCTTACTGGAAGATTTACCCACCTTGGATTGGCCGGAAAGCACGCTGACCATGCAAAAAAACTGGATTGGCAAATCCCAGGGGGCCAACGTCACTTTTAACATAGACGGCACGAACGAAACCATTACCGTTTTTACCACCCGCCCGGATACCCTTTTCGGGGCTACTTATATGGTGGTTTCGCCGGAACACCCGGTATTAAAAACCATTACCGCGCCCCAACAAAAAGACGCGGTGGAAAAATATCAGGCCGATTCCGCCAAAAAGAGCGATTTTGAACGCGCCGACCTCAACAAACAAAAAACCGGCGTATTTACCGGGGCGTATGCCGTCAACCCGGTAAACGGTAAAAAAATCCCGGTGTGGACGTCCGACTACGTTTTGATGGGTTATGGCACAGGCGCCATTATGGCCGTGCCCGCCCACGACGAACGCGACTACGCCTTTGCCAAAAAATTCGGTTTGGATATTATAGAAGTAATTAAGAGTGAACAAGGCGTAGAAAAAGAAGCCTTTACCGGCGACGGGGAGCTCGTCAATTCCGGCTTTTTGAACGGCCTGCGGGTGAAAGAATCCAAAGCCGCCATGATTAAATGGTTGGAAGAACACCATTGCGGCAACGCCAAAACCACTTATAAACTGCGCGATTGGGTGTTTGCCCGCCAACGCTATTGGGGCGAGCCTATCCCGATAGTCCATTGCCCCAAATGCGGGGTAGTGCCTCTGCCGGAAGACCAGTTGCCGCTGCGCCTGCCGGAAGTGGAAAAATTTGCGCCGTCCGGCACCGGGGAATCCCCGCTGGCCACGGTGGACAGTTGGGTCAACACCACCTGCCCGCATTGCGGCGGCCCGGCCAAGCGCGAAACCAACACCATGCCCCAATGGGCCGGTTCCTGCTGGTATTATCTGCGCTATATGGACCCGCATAACGAGAACGCTTTAGTAGACCCCGCCATTGAAAAGGCTTACGGCCCGGTGGATTGCTACATCGGCGGCGCGGAACACGCGGTACTCCACTTGTTATACGCGCGCTTCTGGCATAAAGTTTTGTTTGATTTGGGCGTTGTAAGCCACAAAGAGCCGTTCCAAAAATTGCGTCACCAAGGTATGATTTTGGCCTATTCCTACCGGGATAAAATGGGCAATTACCACGCTTATAGCGAAATTGACTTCAAAGACGGCAAGGCCTTCTTAAAAACCACCGGAAAAGAACTTTCCCCGCTGATTGAAAAAATGTCCAAATCCAAAAAGAACGTCATTAACCCGGACGAAATTTTATCCCAATACGGGGCGGATGCGTTCCGGATGTATGAAATGTTCATGGGGCCGTTTGAAGCCAGCAAACCGTGGGATATGAAAGGCATTGAAGGCATCAGCCGTTTCCTGCGCCGCGTAGCCCAATGGGGCGAAAAGGTGCAGCTGAAAGACGAAGCCGACGAGCGCAAGTTGGAAATCCTCAAAAATAAAACCATTGTCAAAATTAATGAAGATATTGAGAACTTCCGCTTTAATACGGCTATTTCCGGCTTAATGGTGCTGTTTAACGAAGCCGGCAAACTAGCGCAAGTAAGCAAAAACACGTTTGAAACTTTCTTAAAACTCCTCCACCCGTTTGCCCCGCATTTAACGGAAGAAATCTGGCAACTGCGCGGTTATGAAGGGTTCCTGGTAAAAAGCGTCTGGCCGCAAGCCAACGCCGCTCTCTTGCAGGATGACACCCTGGAATTAGGGGTGCAAATAAACGGCAAAGTGCGTGACCGCATACAGGTACCTGCCAAAGCCACCCGGGAAGAAACCGAAAAATTGGCTTTAGCCAGTACCAAAGTGCAACGCAACTTGGAAGGGTTTGAAATTAAGAAAATAATTGTAATCCCCGGCCGCATGGTAAGCATTGTGGCCGCACCTAAAAAATAGAGGTTTACTATGAAAAAAACCATTTGCACCCTGTTAGGCGGCCTGTTATTGGCCGCCTGCGCGGGCGAAGGCGTAATTTACAAGCCGCAAGCGCAAATTATGCCCCAGCACATTAAAAAAATTGCCGTACGCCCGGTACTCAACCGTACCGAAGTTTTTGCATTGGAAGATAAGTTTTATATTGAATTATACGACCAATTCCTGCAAAACGGCTCCTACCAAATTGTGCCGGAAAACAACGGGGCGGAAGGCGTGGTAGTCACCACCATCAGCCGCTACTTAAATGTGCCCATACAGTATGACAGCCAGTTAATCCCCACCGTGTACCGTATGGAAGTATTACTGGATGTGGTCTTTATGGATAAATCCACCAATGCCCCGGTGTGGCGCGAACCGGCCTTTTTGGGCACGCAAATTTATGCGGCCTCCACCTTACCCGGTGGTATGACGGAAGTGCAGGCGCGTGATGTAATTTGGAAAAAACTTTCCAAAGATATTATCAAACGCACGGTAGACGGGTTTGGCTCTGTGATGAGTGAAAACAAAAAGAAAGTAATGAATAACCCGGAATATACCACCATCACCCAATAAATTAAAAATGGCAAAAATTACTGCGGAAAAATTATTTACCCAATTAAAAGCCGGTACCGTTTCCCCCGTTTATTTACTGACGGGGGAAGATGTTTACCGTAAAAACCAGGTAATTAACGAATTAATTAAAATCCTTCAGCCGGATGATTTTAATATTTACCGCAGCGAAGCCGATAAGGCCGATTGGGGTGAGGCCCTTACCTTGGCCAATAC
>CAKUDJ010000063.1 GCA_934644855.1 uncultured Elusimicrobiales bacterium | reverse complement strand
GGATGTTATCGGTTGCCACCAGGCGGGGGTGGAATATACGGTTGCGCCGCTGGGCACCAGTTTAACGGCGGACCATGCCAAACTGTTAAAACGCTACACCCATAACGTGACCGTACTGTTTGACCCGGATTCCGCCGGTATTAAAGCGGCGCTGCGCGGCGGACTCATTTTGATAGAAAGCGGCCTTTTTGTAAAAGTAGCCGCCCTGCCGGAAGGGTTAGACCCGGACGAATACATTGCCAAATACGGCAAAGAAGCGTTTGAAAACATTTTAGCCAAAGCGCAGGATTTAATTGAATTTCACACCCGTTTACAGATAAGCGCCCACCCGCAGCCGCTTTGCGCGCAGGACAAAACGCAAGTGGTGACAGACCTAGTGGAAACAATAGCCAAACAGCCGGACGAAATTGTACGCCGGGAATGGGTAAAATATGTGGCGGAACAAGTAAATGTGGACGAACAACTGGTATTGGAGCGGCTCCACCAACAAACGGCCGCGCCCAAATATGCGGCCATAAAAAAAGAGGCTACCGTCCGGCAAAAGGAAACGGCAGCACCCGCCAACCCGATAGAGGAAGATTTAATTTCCTGGCTTTTGCACTATCCGCTTTATGCGCCTAAATGCGCCGATTTGACGCAAACCGATTTTGAGGACCCCCGCCTGTGGGAGCTTTTTGCCGCACTGCAAAAAGCATACCGGGAAAACCCGGCGTCCGGCTCTCTTACAGAGCAAACTATTAATAACGCCCCCGGGCTAAAGAACGAAGTTATTAAACTTTCTTTAGTACCAATCCCGGAGGATTTTTCACCCGAAAGGGACATAGAGGAGTGTGCCTCTAAAATAGCCAAAGCCGGCGTGCAAAAGCAGTTGGTGGCCTTGCAGCATAAAATGAAGACGCTGGGGTCCGGGAACGTCCCGCAAGACATGGTGCAGTTGTATATGCAGCTGCAAAAGAAATTAAAAAATTAATCCGAGGTAATGCAGAACTATGGCAAACGCGAATAAAGCCTTAAAAGATTTAATTGAAGAGGGGAAAGAAAGCGGGGTGCTTTCTTTGGAAGACTTAAACCGCTCTATGGCCGAGGCGGATTTAAGCGCTGAAGACAGCGACGACATCCGCGATGCTTTAAGTGAAGAAGGCGTGCAGCTGTTGGACCAAAAGAAATTCAAAGAAATTTCTTCCGATAAAGAAGCCCTTAGCGAAGATTGGTCCGCCAGCCCGGATATTTCCAACTCTATCCGTATGTACTTGTCCGAAATGGGCAAAGTGCCCCTCTTATCGCGCGACGAAGAAATTACCTTGGCCCGCAACATTCGCGAGCGGGAAAAAGAATTGCGCAAACTGGTGTTAGAATCCCCCATTACCATGCGGGAAATTTGCAACTGGGAAGAACTGGTGGACCAGGAAGAAATGACGACCAAAGAGCTTATGCCCCGCGGCAAACGCACTTCGCGCGAGCTGACCAATATGCGCAAAAAATTAAAAGAAGCGGCCCAGTTTATCGGCAAGCGCGAGCAAGAAATTACTAAATTAATGAAAGAACTGCGCAACGATACCCTGACCGATAAAAAGCGCAATAAAAATATTGAAGCCTTGGAAAGCAAACAAAAAGAAGTAGTCACCGTAATTACCAAATTAAACTTAAACCAAAACAAAATTAAACGCTTAACCAACAAAATTAAAAACTTGGCCGACCGCTTAAACGAAACCCGCAACGACATCCAACGCTTTAATGATTTTTTTGGCCCGTATGCGGAAGTAAAAGAGTTGGTCACAAAATACACCTCCGGCAAAATGACGGAAAAAGCCTTCAAAAAGGCCACCAAATTCAGCCTGGAAGAACTCCAACGCGCGTTGGATAATATAGAAAACGTCATCCGCCGCCACGACCAAATGGTGGACATTTTGCCCATGACGGAAAAAGAATTTTTATCTTTTAATGACCGCATTGTGTTTTTTGAAGATATGATTTTGCAAGACAAGCTGAAACTGATTAAAGCCAACTTGCGCTTGGTGGTATCTATTGCCAAAAAGCACGTCAATTCCAACTTGGAACTTTCCGACCTCATCCAGGAAGGCGGGTTGGGGCTGATGAAAGCCGTTGAAAAATTTGAATACAAACGCGGGTTTAAGTTTTCCACTTACGCCACTTGGTGGATACGCCAAAGCATTAACCGCGCCATTGCGGACCAGGCCAACACCATCCGCATCCCGGTACACATGAAAGAATTGGTTTCCAAATTAACCAAAGTGACTAACAAATTCCGCCAGGAACACGGCCGCGAACCGACCTTGGAAGATTATTCCAAATCCTTGCGTTTATCGGTAGAAAAGGTAAAAAGCGTCCTCAAAATTATGCAGGACCCTATTTCCCTCTCTACGCCGATTGGGGAAGACGAAGACTCCAACCTGGAAGATTTTATTGAAGATAAGACCGGGCCGAACCCGACCACCTCGGCCGTGGACTTTTTACGCAAGCAGGAAGTGGCCGAAGTGCTAGCGACGCTTTCCGAACGGGAAGCCAAAATTATCAGCCTGCGCTTTGGGATAGACTCCGGCTACCCGCGCACCCTGGAAGAAGTGGGTAAGATGTTCAATGTGACGCGCGAACGCGTGCGCCAAATTGAAGCCAAAGCCATCCGCAAATTGCGCCACCCCAGCCGGACCAAAATGTTAAGGGATTACCAAGAGTAAAAAACCTTTAGACGCAAACAACCCCGCGGCACAAACTGCGGGGTCGTTTTTGATATGCAGCCATATAAAATTAAGGCAAGAGCCACCAATCTCTACCTATTTCTTGCCCACCCATGCCTTTACAAATGCTTTTACCCTCTGCGGAGCCGGGCGCATAACACACGATTCGGTTTTGATAGTCACTGGAATGGTCGCCAAAAAGAAAAAAAGCAATTTTTGGCCAACCGCCATTTCCAAGTGCCAGATAAAGCCCCCCAGTCACCACATACGAATAATGGTTATTGCCGTTTGCGTCCGTGGAATAATACCCGCTAGCAGACACATAAGTTCCGTCGGCCCAATAAAAATCACGGCCTTCAAATTCCAAAATTCGGTTGCCGGGAATATCCACATCCAATTCACTTATCCAACCATAACGCCCGTGCGCCAAAAAGAAAGCCTCTTGGGCTTGCCGGATAGTTTGCAGCAACGGCATTAGGGACATAATTTTTGCTCTCATAACGGCGGTACGGTACTTAGGTAAAGCGACGCCGGCCAAAATGCCGATAATCAAAACCACCACCAATAATTCAATCAGCGTAAAGCCGCCTAAACAGCTCTTGCTCGTGTTTTTCATTCCAAACCTCATTTTTTGATAAATTTTGTTATAAACAAAATTTATCAAAAAAAAAAAACAAAACAACCCTTTCCCCACTAAGCCGCCCCAAATAAGCCTTTTCCAACAAAAAAACCCGCCGTTTCACACATGGCGGGGTTGTTTATAGGTAAACCGTATTTTATCAATAGGGCGAAAAATCTTTCACTCCGTTGTCTTCCGGCAAGCTGTCCGCTATATATTTATCATAAAAAACCAATAACTTTTTTTCCGCACACTCCCGCAAGGCACGCTCTTTTGCTTGCCGCGCTTTGCGTTGCACCAAGGCCGCTTGTACGGAGTGCGGCTCCTTTCCCGGCTCTGCGGTGTTCATCAGCACTTGTTGTTTTTTTATAACCAATGCTCCGGCGGAAAAATCAAACTCAAAAAGGCCTTCGGGCCCTTTGTATGTTAAAATCTTTGCGTCTTTGGTTATAAATCCCCTTAACCAAATGTTTTTACTTTGGGGGGCAGTATACGCTAAACTGATAATTTGTACGTTTTTAGCCGGGGCATATTCCTCCAACAAGGCCACATGGGCCGAATCTTTTACGGCTACGCAGCGTTTGCGCTCATACATATAAGCGCAATACATTTCTTCCCCCCGCGGGCTTGTGCCATAGAGCAAGCGGCCGGATTTATCTTTTTCCGCCGCCGTAAAAACGGTTTGTATATCAAAGTCATAATCTTTGGCATCCGGGAAATACTGCGTATTTTGCAACCAACCCGCCGCATCAAAAGTACGCACCACCACATTGGGCAATTCCGCCTCTACCGCGTATTTAGCGTTAGTTGCGGGCCGGCCCTGCACATATTTGTAAGCACGCTTGGCACAAAAACTGCGCCACCCCTGCTTGCCACCCCGGGTATTACCATATACGCCTACATCCAACAAATTAATAAGTCCGTCCGCTTCATCACACGAAAATTGTACGCTCCTTTTGGCGTTGGACATTATCCCTTTGCTGCTATCCGGCGTATGATACACCATAGAAGCATTAATACGCCCATAGCGGTACTGGTCCGCAAACCCCAACGTATGGCCCAATTCGTGCGCCAACATATTTTCATTTCCGCCCGACGCCCAATCCGCCAAGCCCTTTTTGGGCGAAAAATACAGTTTATACGGCACGGAAGTATTATCCACACACGCCAAAGCCGCCGGCGAATGGCAGGCTTTTTCCAACGCTTTGGGGGTCATAACAAATAACAAAATATCCGGTTCGGCACAATCTTTCCGTACCGTCACTTGCGTCTGCAAAGCAGGCAGCAAATCTTCAAATTCCTGCTCCCGGCCGGATTCTTCAACCGTTTTGAGCGCAAAATTAAACCATGCCTGATAATTTTGACGCAACATTTCTAAATACTCCGCTTCGGTGTGAGTATCTCCAGAGCGCAAATTATGCACCGCCGCGCAAACCGGCTCACCCGCCACTATTTTGCGCAGCAAAAGCGCGGGAGACTGGGGGTTATCTCGGTTTTCCACCCCCGGCAACAAGCCAAACGGCGCACTCCACCCAACCGCGGTAAATAAAGAAAGAAATAAAGTAAAAAAAAGTTTCATATATCTCTACATTATAATCTTTTTGTGTGCATTTTCAAGAAAAGTTTACAACCCATACCCTAACCAATTTGTCCCATAAAAAACCGGACCCAATGCGGCGTCCGGTTTATATGCGGTAAAGCAAATTTTATTTATTTTCCCGCTTGAACAAATCGCGCAAAAACTCTTCCACCAGGGGTTTACTGCCCAGCCCTACGCCAATGCCAAACGCAAGGCCCAAACTGGCCAGCACAATCACCACCACATTGTTGACCAACTGCGTGGCAAAGCCCAGGTTTTCAACCGCAATCAGCGCGCAGAAAAACACAATAAAAATATTTACCGCGCGGGAAATTAAAAACCCGCCTTTTAAGTTATTGGCGCGGGCGGCGTTATCAATAATGTTGCCCATTAATTTGCCAAACAACAACCCCGCAAACAAAATAAGCACAGACACAAACAACGTGGGGATAAATTCCAAAAACCGGGTGAACAAATCCCGTATTACCGTCAGGTTTAAGAAATCCGCCGCCAACACAATGGCGTAAAAAATAACCGCCCACGCCAGTACAAACGCAATAATATAAGTGGGGGATTTGCCTAGCCCAAAACGCACGCAAAGTTCGTTAATGCCGATTTTGGATGTTTTTTCATCAAATGCAATTTTGGTTAAAATCTTTTTTACCCAGGAGCTTACCAACCGGGATAAATACAACCCAATCACCAAAATAAACAGGGCCACAATCGCCTCAAACAAAAATTTAAGCCCGCTTTGGCCCACCGTCAGCAGGTGTTCCGTCACCTTATTAGAAATAGCTTCAATA
>CAKUDJ010000062.1 GCA_934644855.1 uncultured Elusimicrobiales bacterium | reverse complement strand
CGTTGGACATTGGCCTTACCTGCGTGGTCAGCCAAAACGCCACGATTGCGGTAGAAGGCATGGAAGGCACCGACCAATGTATTTTGCGGGCGGGCGAGTTATACAAAAAATCGGCCGAAAAAGACGTTCCCGTAGCCGTTGTAAAAGTGGCCCGGCCGGACCAAGATGCACGGTTTGATTTGCCCGTGGTAGGCAAAGGCACGTTGGAAAGCGCCCACAAGGCGGGGTTCCATATTGTAGCCTTTGAAGCGGGCAAAACGCTCGTGTTGGATTTGGAAGACGTCATCAAACTGGCCGATAAATACAAAATTTGTTTCCTGGCCGTATAAAATGGGCCCCGCTTTGAAAAAGACCCCGGTTTTGCCGGGGCCTTTTCATTTTGTCCGCTAGCAGGCCACACGGCCCAAAACTCCGCGCGTTTAAGCCCCCACCCCCCCGGTACAATCCCAGCGACCCGGGGGCCGCCGCGGGGCGCGTTCCCCTGATATAAAGGGCTTTTACCCGCCAAGGCTTTCCAAACGTCCGTTTATTTGATAGTATTTAATAGGATACTTCCCCCTTGAAACGGGAGAAGATTTTGCCGTATTTTAATGATTAAGAGGAAAAAAATGACCAAAAGAACACCCATTATTGCCGGAAACTGGAAAATGCACAACACGCTGGCGGAATCTGCCGCGTTAATCAAAGGACTTACCGAAAATTTTGAAAATAAACAAAATGCCGAAATTATTGTCGCTCCGTCTTACACCTCTTTGGCTAAAGTAGCCGAACTTTGCAAAGGCACCGCCATTGAGGTCGCCGCCCAAGACGTCCATTGGGAAGACAAAGGCGCGTTCACGAGCGCTGTTTCCCCCGTGCAGGCCAAAGATGCCGGCGCCACCCACACCATTATCGGCCATAGCGAACGCCGCAGCGTATTTGGCGATACGGACGAAATTTTGAACAAAAAAGTAGCCGCCGCCTTGCGCCACGGCTTAACCGTCATCTTCTGCGTAGGGGAAACCTTGGACCAACGCGAAGCCGGCGAAACCTTACAAGTAATTGAAGCCCAACTGAAAAACGGCTTAAAAGATTTCACCGCCGAACAATTAAACGGCCTGGTTATTGCCTACGAACCCGTTTGGGCCATCGGCACGGGCAAAACCGCTACGCCGGAACAAGCGCAGGAAGTACACGCCGCTATCCGCCGGTATTTAGCCACCGCCTACGGCAATGATTTTGCCCAAGCCACCCGCATTTTGTACGGCGGCAGCGTGAAAGATTCCAACGTGGATGAAATCATGGCTAAAGAAGACGTGGACGGCGCTTTAGTGGGCGGCCAGTCTTTAATTGCGGAAAAATTCCGCCGCATTATTAACTTTAACTAAGCTGGAGGCTTTTATGAACCTTGCCAAAGTAATTGACCATACCTTACTGAAACCCACCGCCACCCGCGCGCAAATTGAAAATTTATGCCGCGAAGCGGCCGAACACGGCTTTTGCAGCGTATGCGTAAACCCGTATTGGGTGCCCATGGCTGCCGGATTGCTTAAAGGCACAGGCGTAAAAACCTGCACCGTGATTGGGTTTCCGTTGGGGGCCAACACCACCGAGGTAAAGGTTTTTGAAGCCAAAAACGCGTTGGAAAACGGCGCCGATGAATTGGATATGGTTATCAACATCGGCGCGTTAAAAAGCAAAGATTACGACACCGTCCTCCAAGACATCCGCGCCCTGCGCGCCTTGGGGGACCACTTTGTCCTAAAAGTCATCATTGAAACCAGTGAACTGACGGACGAAGAAAAAGTAAAAGCCTGTGAATTGGCCGCCGAGGCCAAGGCGGATTTTGTAAAAACCTCCACGGGCTTTGCCGGCGGCGGGGCCACCGCGCATGATGTGGCCTTAATGAAAAAATCCATTCCGGCCGGAATGCAGGTAAAAGCTTCGGGCGGGGTACGCACCCGGGAAGACGCCGAAGCTATGCTGGCGGCCGGGGCCACCCGCTTAGGGGCCAGCAGCGGCATTAAAATTGTAGAGGGAAAATGATTCAAAATTGGGATATTATTTCTCGGATTGACCCGCAAACGAAAAGTCTGCTTTATGCGTTAGTAATAGACGGCACGGAACATGACGCCCGCTTAATTTCCAAAAAATTGGCGGGGTACGCTCAAGCTCCTACGGCCGCCGTGGCGCCGTTTGTCTATCAATTTGAATTGCCCTGTGACATGGACGAAGGAACGTTGGATAAAATCCGCACGGCCGTGACAGAAGGCATATCCCAAACCAACAAAGTAAACCAATTTGTCCCCGGCGGCGTCTTGGGTGAACCGCTGTTCAACCAAGACGTGGCCAAAGAGGATAAAGATTTCCCCACTTTTATTACCCTAGACCCTTCCGAAAGCTTTTTCCGCCCGTCAGGCTCCGGGGAAGATTCCGCAAACCGGGTTTCTGCCGGCAGAGGGTCTATTGATTTAGATACCCCTACCGGGATTGACCTGCAAAAACAGGTCATCAGTCCCCAAACGGAAGAAGCGCCCACCGGGCAGGAAACGGCCCCACAAGCGCAACCCCCGTCCGGCCAACCGGCCCCCGCAGCGGACGGCGCCCCGGCCAAAGAAGCTGCCGCTGCCGAAGAAAACAACCCTATCAACGATAAAGATATGTTGATTAAGGATATGGAAGGCACTTTACTGGACCAAATGCCATTAGACGATATTTTTGAAGCCAAAACCAAATATGATATGTTTTTGGATTTGAACAACCCCAAATCCAACCAACAAGCCAATGCCGGGCGTAATGCCAAGTTGAATAATTTAGCGGACGGAAAAGACAGCTTGGAAGAAACCTTTAATGTTTTTGAACAAAAAATAAAAGATGAAACCTGCTTTATGGATTTAGACGCGCAAGGCCATATTACTAAGCGCACGCCTGCCGCCAAACCGGAGCCTGACGCTGCCGCGCCGGACACAAACGCCGCGCACGCCGCTGCGGGCGGTACCACGCAGCCCGAACCCGGCCCGGCACAAATGCCGGAAGAAGTAGAAATTCTAAACACCGTAGCCCCGGTGGCCGGGGTAAGAGTCCGCCATTTTAATGTCACGGAACACAAACCCGCCAACCCGGATACCGATTTGCCCGAAATTACCATCCGGGAACAGGCAGATGATTTAGATAAAACTTTTAATTTAGAAACCACCATTAATAAAGAAACCCTCCAGCGCACTTTCCAAAAAACATTAAATACGGATGCGCCGGATATGGCGCGCCCGCTCCGCACCGAAACGACAGCCATGCGGGAAATGCGGGAACGCCAAGAAACGCTTTTACGCGAGGGAATTGCCCCGCAGGAAAAGCAAACGGAGCAACCCGGAGCCGCAACCCCGGAAGCCCAAAACGCCGGGGCACAACGCGCACCGAACCAAAGCACATCCCCGGAAGAAACGCTGCAACCCACCGCACCTGCGGGCCCGGTGCAGCAACCAGTGCCGGGCACCCATACCGGGCAAGAGGCGGCGCGGCCCAAACATGCGACATTCCGCATTAAATTAAAAAAACCGCAGGAACAACGCCCAGCTCCGGCACAAACCGATTTACATTTACAAAACGATAAGAAGGCGGATTCAGTTATGGAAGAAAACCACGAAGCAAAACTCACTTTTCGTATCCGGCGCAAAGAGCCGCTAACACAGCCCCCCGCGCCTTTACACCCTGCCGCGCCCCAACCCGGGCCCGCAATCCCGGCGCAAGCGCATCCTCAGCCGCAGACACCGCAAACGCCCGCACACGCCGCTACGCCGGCCCAACCCGCGCAAGCGGCGCCGCGCCCGGCTGCGTTAGGCCCCAATTCCTCCGGCAACAACATAGAAAAAACAAAAACAATAGACCATTCTATTGAGCTTCCGCTTTCAGAACTGAAAAAACATAACTGGCCGTTAGAAGTACCGCTTGTGCCCACCTACACCTTGGAAAATATGGTTATTTCCGTCAATCGTTTTGCACACGCCACCACGGTATCAGTCATTGATTCCCCCGGCAAGCTCTATAACCCGCTCGTTTTGTTTGGCCCGGCGGGCACAGGCAAAACCCATTTCTTAAATGCCATTGGGTACGCCATGAGCCAAAAACTCGGGCAAGAAAATATTTTTCTAACCAACGGGGTCCGCTTATCCCGCGGCATCCAACGCTATGTGATGGAAGGCAATATTGATAAATTTGAAAAATTTATGGATTCCGTCAAAGTTTTGTTAATTGACGACATCCATTTAATTGCCGTCAACGAACAAAACCGCGTGCACCTTTCCAAATTGCTTAATAAATTCTTAAAAGCACAAAAGCAGATTGTCATTACCTCCAAATATCCGCCGGAATCTCTGGGCAAACTGGAGGAACTGATTAACTTTAAGTTGGATTCGGGTTGGATTTCCGAGCTGAAAAGCGCCCACGGCCCGGCCCACTTCAAAATTGTTAAAAAAATGCTCTCCGATAACGGCATAGAGTTGACCGATGCCCAAGTGGAATCCTTTTTCGGCGCGCCCAACATGACGCTTAGCACGGTTTCGCGCAGTATCCGCCGCATTAAGGTATTGGAACAACTTATTTTCCCCGGATTGGAAGGCGTGGACCGCTCCCAAGCCATGATTTTGGAAAAACTCCTGGCTACACAAGGCGAAGACCAAACCAGCGCCATCATGAAACGCAGCCCGGAAGAAATCACCTCCCTGCCGCCGTTTGGCAAAGGGGAGTGGGGCCGCATTGGTTTCTTTTATCCGCAGAACAGTTCCAATATGATGAACTGGATGGTGTATGCGCTGTCCGAACGCGCCAAAGAACTGGGCATAGACGGCAGTTTTGAAATTGCTGTCCGTTCTTCTTACGCCACGGAAAACGTCATTTCGTCCGCCTTCAAAATAGCCAACCTGTGTGACAATAAAAAGCTCAAAGGCGCGGTTATTTTAGGGCCTTCGTTGCAAGTATGTGACCCTTCCGTGCGTGAAAACTTCTATGATATTCTAACGCACATGTTGGAAGTTATGCTCATACGCTGCGGCATTATTAATATGGAAGACGTCAGCCTGCCCAGCACGTATGTAAAGCTGATTAGCGAATTATTGAGGTAAAAATGAAAAAACTTTTATCTGGCGTATTATGCGCTTTATTAGCAAGCGCTTGTGCGGGCGGCCTAAAAACCGCCGTTAAAGACGGCAAGCTTGCCCCGCAATTTAACGATACTTTGGTGGATTCCAACTACCTGTGGGTGCGCGGCTTCGGGGCGGCAAACCCCAAACATACCGGCGTTTCCCAACGCCGCATTATGAGCCGCGAAGCCGCCATCGCCCATGCGTACCAACGCGCCATAGAGGTATTGAAAGGCACCCAAGTTGACGCGGATGTGCAAGTAGTGGATGCCGTCAGCCAAGGTTCCACCATCCACACGTCTGCCGACGGTCTGGTACACGGCATGGAGCTCGTCAATACAGAATATTTGGAAGACGACGGCTGCGCCGTCATTATGCGCTTGTCCCAAAAACAGTTGCAACAGGCCGGATATAACCTGAAGGAAACCAAATGAAAAAACTACTTTTATTAACTTTAGCTGCCGGTGTATTGTGCGCCGCGTGCGGCTCTTTGCGTATCGGCCCCAAAGGGGAAGGAGAATATGTGATTGCGGAATCCCTGGTTGCGTATGACGAAAACAACCTGCGCCAAATGAAAAAAGACGGCGAGCTGGAAGCCCAAAAACAAGCGGTAGAAAA
>CAKUDJ010000061.1 GCA_934644855.1 uncultured Elusimicrobiales bacterium | reverse complement strand
GGCTTAACCCGCGCACGCGTTAAAAAATTAGAACTCAACCCGGTGGCTAATACCTGGTTTGCCACGGTGGATTATTTGGAAGAAGAAAACGATAATTCCCCGGTGGTGCAGGCTTTAATGCGCAAAGTGTTGGACGAATTTGACCATTACGCCCGGGTGTCTAAACGGGTGGCGGTGGAAGGGGTTTCCTTCTTGCGCCAAATTAACGACCCGTCCAAACTGGCCGATACGGTGGCCTCCAATATGATGGTAAAAACGGCCGACCGCCAAGCCATTTTGGAAGCCGTGGACGTGAAAACGCGGTTGGAAAAAATCTTAAAATTAATCACGAGCGAAGTTGAAATTTTAGGGTTGGAAGAAAAAATCCACTCCCAAGTGCGCGCACAAATAGAAAAGAACCAAAAAGAATACTATTTGAACGAGCAAATGAAAGCCATTCAAAAGGAACTCAGCCAAAAGGATGATTTCCAAAAAGAATTAGACGCCATGCGCGCCAAAATTAAAAAGAACGGCTTGCCCGCGCACGCCAAAGAAGCGGCCGAAAAAGAGCTGGACCGCCTGGCTAAAATGGCGCCGTTCTCCCCGGAAGCTACGGTTTCGCGCACGTATTTGGATTGGCTGTTAAATCTGCCGTGGAACGTGACCACCAAAGACGTACTGGACCTGAAAAAAGCCAAAGAAGTGCTGGACGAAGACCACTACGGTTTGGAAAAACCCAAAGAGCGTATTTTGGAATATTTAGCCGTCAGCAAGTTGACCCATTCCCTGCGCGGGCCGGTGTTGTGCTTTGCCGGGGCGCCGGGGGTAGGCAAAACCTCTCTGGCCAAATCTATTGCGCGGGCTATCGGGCGTAAATTTGTGCGGATGTCTTTGGGCGGAGTGCGGGACGAAAGCGAAATCCGCGGCCACCGCCGCACCTATATCGGCTCTATGCCGGGGCGCATTATCCAAGGGTTAAGCAAAGCCAAAAGCTCCAACCCGGTGTTCCTGTTGGACGAAATTGACAAAATGGGCTCCGACTGGCGGGGTGACCCGGCCGCGGCGCTGTTGGAGCTGTTGGACCCGGAACAAAATAAAGATTTTGTGGACCACTTTTTAGACGTGCCGTATGATGTTTCCAAAGTAATGTTTATTACTACGGCCAACTCCCTGGCGGATATTCCCGTCACGTTGCGTGACCGTTTGGAAATTATTGAATTTTCCGGCTATACGGATTATGAAAAGCACGATATTGCCGCCAAATATTTAATTCCGCGGCAGATGAAATTGCACGGCTTAAAAGAGGGCTCTTTGGAAATTTCCCGGGATGCCGTCGCCCTGATTATGCGGGAATATGTGCGCGAAGCCGGGGTGCGTAATTTGGAACGCCAAATAGCCTCCCTTTGCCGCAAGTCCGCTAAACAGTATGTGGAAAACGGCGGTAAAAAAATTGTCATTAACGCTAAAAATCTGCATGAATATTTAGGCGTGCCGAGATATGCCAACTTTTCTACGGAGGAAAACTCCGTGGGCGTGGCTACCGGTCTGGCGTGGACGAGCGTGGGCGGGGAAACCCTTTCCATAGAAGCCACCAAACTGCCCGGCAAAGGCCAGTTGATTTTGACGGGTATGTTGGGTACGGTAATGAAAGAATCCGTCCGCGCGGCGCTGACGTATGCGCGCAGCCGCGGCTACGGGTATGATGTGGATTTTGACCGTACGGACTTTCACGTCCACTTCCCGGAAGGCGCCGTGCCGAAAGACGGCCCCTCCGCCGGGAGCGTGATTACCACCGCCATTACCAGTTTGCTGACGGGCCTGCCGGTCAAAAAGCATTTGGCCATGACGGGCGAGGTGACCATTACCGGGCGCGTACTGCCTGTGGGCGGTATTAAAGAGAAGTTTTTGGCCGCGTACCGGGAAGGCGTCAAAACCATTTTGTTCCCGCACACGAACGTAAAAGATGTGGACGAATTGCCCGCACAGGTAAAAAAGGAATTAACCTTAATCCCTGTAAAAAGCATGGACGAAGTGTTGCCTTTGGCGTTGGAAGGGTGGAAAGAATACGCCGCCAAACACCAAAAGGATTTTGACAAAGCCTTAGCAAAAGTGGGGCATATTGCCAAAAAAACCTCTAAACCTGCCGTAAAAACGGCCCGGGCTACGGTAAAAAAAGCCGCCCGCCCGGCCGTTAAAAAGGCGGCTGTTAAAAAAACCGCCAAAAAGAGCGCTAAAAAGAGTGCTAAAAGACGGTAGGCGTTTATAAAAATCAGTAATTTAACCCCGGGGATTAAAAATTTCCGGGGTTTTTTGTGTTTTTCCGTCCGTGCGGAGCGGAAAAATAAGAACAGTTGCATTGGATGAAAAACTTTGCTAGAATAATAACACATTAGGATGTTGCGGGCGTGGTTCAATGGTAGAATGGAAGCTTCCCAAGCTTTAGACGAGGGTTCGATTCCCTTCGCCCGCTTTTTTTAAGGAACTTATGGAAAACGAAAATTTTGATTTAGACCAAAAACCTGTTTCCGCCAATAAAGACCTTTGGCTGTTCCTGATAATTGTAGATATTGTTTGCTTATGCGTCTGCGGTTTCTTTTTGTATAAGAATCTGTCGGCGCGTTTTTTTATGCCGGTAGAAGAAACGGAAATCGTGGCCGAAGAACAGGCCCCGGCCCAACCCGATTTGTTGGCTGATGTTTTGCCGGAAACCAAGAAAGAAACAAAAGCACCGTCCGCCCCGGCGGTAAAAACGCCTAAAGCGGAAGAAATTACGGTGGAGCCCATTGCCATAGTGCCGGATCCGGTGACGCTCCCCGAACCCAAAGCGGACGTTCAAGAAACATCTGCTCCGGCGGCGCAAGCCGAAAAACCTGCCAAAACCAGTGTGGTGGTGGCCAATAATCCCAAGAGCTCCAAGTACCGCCGCGTCACTTTCCGTTATTTTGGGGAAGGCAAAAAAGTTTCTATCGTCAGCGGGTTTACTATGGCCAAACCGCAAACCCTGCGTAAGAAAAACGGCGTGTGGGAAACCACCTTATCCATTTCTCCGGGCAAATACCGCTTTTTGTTTATTGTGGACGGCGTGAACACGCCGGATCCGTACAGCCCGCAAGAAAACGGCCGCAGCGTGTTAATAGTAGATTAATGGATTTTTCATCAACCAAACCCCGGGACTTAATCCCGGGGTTTTTGCATGGGGATTTTTGTGTGCGTAAACGAAGCAAGGTTTGCGGTACGGGGCCCCAAAAGGATAGTTTCTAAGCGGTTCGGGGAGTGCCAAAGCGGGGGCAAGTTTTCTGCCGGAAATCTGCGCCGAGTTCCGCAAACAGGCCTATTTTATGATAAAAATGCTTTCCTGTGTGATTGCCCGGCTAAAAATGCGCAAAACAGCCCCGGTAAAAGATTTTTTTGCTTTTGCATAAATGTATACAATAAACATAAAACCCGCCCAAAAAGGCGGGTTTTGTGCGTTTTTCCGTAAAAAGAGTTTAGGCAGATTTTTTGCGTTTGGGGGGAATCGTTTTATCAAACGGACGGTGGTTGATAAATTGTTCCGCTTTATCGGTAGCCGCATTGAGTTGTTCTTCCAGGGCCACGGCGGCGGCTTTTAGGTCCGTATCGTCTTGCACGCGGATAGCTTTGCCGTACACCAGGGCGGTTTTCCCAAAGGGCAGCGGCACGCGCATACGGTCCCAGGAGCCTACCGTAAATTTATGGCTCAGCGCCGTACCGACGGGAATAATGGGCAGCCCCGTTTTTTTGGCTAAAAACAAAATACCGGGCTGCACTTTATATACCGGGCCGCGCGGGCCGTCCGGCGTGAGCATGGGGCGGTAGCCGCTGCGGGTAGCCTGTAATAAATGGATAAGTGCCCGCGCCCCGCCGCGGCTGCTGGAACCGCGCACGGCTAACATCCCGAATTTAGGCAGCAGGCGGGCGATATATTCGCCGTCGCTGCTTTGGCTGATGAGGGGGGCGATTTTTTGCCCTTTATAGGGATAAAGTAAAAACAACTGTTGGTTGTGCCATACGGCGTAAATCAGCCCTTTTTGGCTTTGTTCCAACTGTTCGCCTTCGGCGGATTTGAACCAGTAGATGCGGGTGGTCCACCCCAAAAAAACGGTGTAAGCATAGGCCAACGAGGAGCCTAAAAAATGTTTAATGGTGTAAGAAAGTGATTGGGGTTGTACTGACATTATTTTTTTCCTTTTTTCTTTTTTCTCTGCCACGGGATTAAAAATACCACGGTAGCTTTGGGGGTTAATTGCCCGTCTTGCAAGGCTACATCTATTTTGCCGGCGTTTAATTTTTCCAACAAAAGGGGTAAAGCACTATCCGCCAAGGATTTTTCCAGCCGGACGGCTTCGCGCAGAATTTTGGGTTCCGCCGCCACTCCTAATAACGGCGTATATACCAACTGCATATCCAAAATTTCACATTCTTCTTTTTCGGCCTGCTCGCGGATGAGCTCCGTGACGAACAAAATAGCCGTGCGTAAAAATTCGTATAAAGCCGTATTGGCTAAAATCTGCTGCTGCGGATTGGTTATTTGTTGTAAAAAAGTTTCCACTTTGCTACCCAACGTCACGGCGCAAGCGCTGAACATTTCTTTGGGAACCAGCGTTGCCGCGCCTAACTCCCATTGGGCATCTTGGTTAAATTCGTACACGGTTCCGGGGTCTAACTCTTTGGCTAATGCGGCAATAAAACGGGCCAGGGCGGTTTCATCTTCAAAACCGGCCTGCCTTAAATTTTCTGCGGTGCGCAGTAGTTTACGCAGAATTTCTTTTTGCCGTGTGGCTATTTTGAACCGTTTAATTTTTCTCATACTTAAAACCGTTTTAGTAAAAACTCCGTAAAGCGTTTGCTAAAGCCGTTTTATAAAAAGGGCCCGCACTCCCCAAACAGGCGTGCGGACCCGTAAAACTATTTTTGTTTGTTGCGGCGGGTACGTTTAATTTTCGTCACCGTCTTTTTAGGCGCGGCAGCTTTTGCTTCGCGGTTTTCTTGCGCAAAGGCTTGCACGGCCGGTTTGGCAGCGTCTTTTTTGGCGGTAGAGTAGCCGCGGTCCAAATCGGACAGCTGGCCCTTTTGCCAAGTATACACTAACGGCGTGCTTAACGCAATAGTGGAATACACACCGCTAATACAACCTACCAGCATAGCAAACGCAAAAGAGTTCAGCACTTCCCCGCCCATGAAATACAAAATAAACAGGGCGATAATTACCGTTAAGGTGGTAATAATCGTGCGGGAGAGGGTTTCGTTAATAGACAGGTTGATTAATTCTCTCATACTCATTTTGGGGTGCAGGCGGATGTTTTCGCGCATACGGTCAAAAATAACAATCGTATCGTTAATAGAGAACCCGGCTACCGTTAAGAACGCCGCCACGATAACCAAGTCAATTTCCCGCTGCGTGATAGAAAATGCCAAGGCCATGGCAAATAAGTCATGGAACAAGGCCACTACGCCGGAAATGCCCCACAAAATGTTGCTAAAGCGGAAAGCAACATAAATGATGATGAATACCAGCGACAGCAAAATAGCCCACATGGCGCGTTCGGTCATGTTGTCACCCACGGCCGGGCCCACGGAGTTGGTTTGCTGAATGGTAAACGGCACCTTTACGGTTTGGAGGGCTTTTTCAATGCGTGCTTGCACGACGCCTACTTCGTTGGAGGTGCTTTTTTCGCGGATGGCAAAGGTGTTGTCCCCATACGTTTGGATGGCGGATTCTTCACCCGTGTTGTCCAAAGCATCACGCAGGACGGATATTTCAACCGGTTTATCAAATTTTACCTGTACTAAAG
>CAKUDJ010000060.1 GCA_934644855.1 uncultured Elusimicrobiales bacterium | reverse complement strand
CGCCCAACATTTCTTCCCACCGTAAAAAATAATCATCAATTTGGGCCGAATAACGCGGATATTTGGCCTTTAATTCCGCAAGTCCCTCTGCAAACGGCCGCCCCGCATCCTGCCGGGAGTTCCATTCACTTGTGCAAATATGGTGTAAGAACCAATCCATTTCTTCCGTGGAAGAAAAAATTTTACGGTACAGATATTGCGGGTTCCAATCAATCAGCACGCCGCCCAAATCAAACACAATATTTTTCATAAAATTCCCCCCAACAACCCTGTTGCTTTTATTATAACTCTAGCACAAACTTTTTTCAACGACGCTTTTGCATAAGAAAAAACCGGGGCTGTAAACCCCGGCCTTATCCTTTACAACACTAAAGTATCTTCCATATCCGGCCCGGTAGAAATAAGGGCAATTTGCGGGTGAGGGTAAACCTCGCGGGACAGCGCTTTCAAATTTTCCAAAAATGCTTTGGCCTGGGGGGTGAAATCTTCGTACTTTTTCACGCGGTCATTCCCGGCAAACATATCTATATGCGTAATGGCAATTTTGGTGCAGTTGTTAATCATAATCGCGCGGGAAGCGGACGTTTTTTCAAACGCGCCGATACGCCGCAACCGCTTAGAAACACTGCCGATTTCGTGCCCTTTGGTATGGTAAATTTCCAACTCTTTTTCGTCGGTCATTTCGTGCGCTAGCGGCCCGGGGCCCACGCGGGTGATGTAGGGCTTAAACACCACATACACATCCCGCACACTCTTGGGGCCTAACCCGGCTTCACCCAAAAAAGTAGCGGCCGTGGTATCGCGCGACGTGACGAAAGGATATTCCCCATGCAATAAAGAAAGTTTAATCCCCTGGGTGCCTTCCAACAGTATATCTTCCCCGCGGTCCAAGGCTTTGTTGAGCAGTTCCGGCACGTCTTGGATGAACTCTTTTAACAGCGGTTCGTCTTTAGCAAATTTTACGCTGCGGCGTTCAATGCGGTCTTTCACCGCCTGACCCAGCCCGGTACCCACGCTGCCAATATGGTTCATAAAGTGTGCAGCTCCCTGCTCCCGGGCGGTTTCTTCCTCGGTAATTAACACCGCGTGCGGGTCAATAATCAACCGCTCCGCCGTGCCGGTCACTTCCAACTCTTTTAACAACCACTCCGTTTTGGTATAGGCCCCGGCACCCAACACTAATTTGGTGGCCGGATTTAAGAAACCGGACGGTATATTCTTTAACGTGTAAGAAGTGCCGTTTTGCACCACGGTATGCCCGGCGTTCGGGCCGCCCACGCGCACACAATAGGCGTAAGAGCCTTTATACGATAAATAGGCCGAAATTTTCCCCTTTCCTTCATCTCCGGCTTGCCCGCCGCATACAATATCTATCATGCTTATTTCCCCCTTGCCCGTTGCGCGGCCAACCCCGTATAATTAAATACGTTCAGCGCCCGCAGTTTATTTTTAATAACGGGTTCTACTTGTAAATTTTCTATAAATACCTGCAAATCTTCCTGCGTAATGGCGCGCCCGCGGGTAAGCGCTTTTAATTGCTCATACGGTTTTGCCTGCCCCGCCGCGCGCAAAATGGTTTGGATGCCCTCCGCCAATACTTCCGGGTGCCGGGCCAACTGCGCTTTAGCCAACGCCCGGTTGAAAGACACTCTTTCCAACCCCTCCGCCAAAGAGGTATACGCCACCAACGCATAACCGAACGCTACGCCCATATTGCGCAGAACGGTGGAATCGGACAAATCCCGCTGAAAGCGGGAAAGCGGCAACTTGGCGGAAAAAAACGTAAAAAGCGCGTCCGATAACTGCAAATTACCCTCGGCATTTTCAAAATGAATGGGATTAATTTTTTGCGGCATGGTGGACGACCCCACCTCGCCCGCTACGGCTTTTTGCCGCAAAAGGCCGTCGCTGATGTAGCGCCAAAAATCTTGGCAGAGCCCCAGTAAAATAAGGTGAATCCGGCGCAGGTTATCAAACAGCTCCGCATAAGAATCCCGGTTATCTATTTGGGTGGAAAGCGGGCTTAAATACAATTTAATTTTGCGTCCGCGGTTTAAGGCGGCGGCCACCCGGGCGGAAACGCGCGGCCAGTTTATTTGGCCAAAAGCCGCATAGTGGGCGTTGTAATTGCCCACGGCTCCGCTGAACTTAAACGATATTTGCTGTTTTTTTAATTGGTTTAATTGTTCCGAAAGGCGGCTTTCAAACACGCGCACTTCTTTACCGAACGTGGTGGGAACGGCCGCTTGGCCGTGCGTACGCGCCAACAAAGGGGCCGCGGCTTCCCGCCGCGCCAAAGCCGCCAGTTGGCGGCGTAAATTTTCCAACGCGGGCAGTAAAACCTGCTCCAGGCCGTCCGCCAACAAAACGGCGTAAGCGGCGCTGTTAATGTCTTCGCTCGTCAGCGCAAAGTGGAGCCATTCCGCGCGGTTTTTCAATGGGGTAGCCGCCAGTTTTTCTTTCAAAAAATATTCTATGGCTTTTACGTCGTGGCGGGTGGCTTTAATGCCGTTGCGCCCCGTTTGCTCATACGCGCGGATAGCCTGCAAATCTTGTTCCGTCAGTTCCGCCAAACGCGCCAACTGTTGTTTTTCCGGCGCGGAAAGCGGCGCTAAACCCGGCAAATTCAGCCCGGATAAAACCTCCAACCAAATACACTCCGCACGCACGCGGGCGCGCGTTAGCGCCGCCTCGCCCATGCAAAGGGCCAAAGGTTTGACGGTGGAAGCATAGCGCCCGTCCAGCGGGCAAAGAATAGGGCTCTGCATATTGGTATTGTAGCAAATAACGCACCCGCTCCAGGGCAATAAAAAACCCGGGGAGATTAAAACACCCCGGGCCGGTAAACTAAAAACAAGTTTATTTGGTTTTTTCTTGGGTAGAAAAACCGTCGTTCTGGTTCCACCCGCCGCCTAATGCCTGGCATAAGGTGACGACGGAATTAAGCTCGCTCAGCCGGGCGGAAGATTCGCTCATTTCGGCAGAAAGCAGCGTGCTTTCCACATTCAGCAAATCCGTCACGTCAATAAGTCCCGCTTCTTCCTGCTTTTTAGTTAATTCATAACTGCGGCGCATGGCCCGGGTTTGCTGTTGGTAAGAATCAAACACATCCCGGTTGATTTTATTGGCGGCAATCGCGTCCAGCGCTTCCTTAAAAGCCCCTTGGACTGTTTTTTCATAAGTAGCCAACATTTGCACATATTTGGCTTTTACCGCCTTGTTTTGGGAGCGGATTTTGCCGCCCGCAAAAATAGGCCCGGTCACTTGCGCGGTGAGTGCCCAAACGCCTTGCTGCCCGCCCGTAAACAACTGGTTGAGCGCCGCGCTGGCATATCCGGCCGAGGCCGTGAGCGGAATAGACGGGAAATACGCCGCCCGCGCCGCGCCGATATTGGCGTTGGCCGCCATTAATTGCCCTTCCGCCTGGCGCACATCCGGCCGGCGGGCCAACAAGTCGGAAGGCAACCCTTCCGGCACGTCCGGCACTAACGTCATGGCGGCTAAACTTTGCCCGCGTTCCACGCCGTCTTGCACCATGGCGCGGGGGCTGCGGCCCAAAAGTACGGTCAGCGCCGTTTCGGCTTTTTCTATGGAAAGTTTCAATTCCTGTTGTTGGGCCTGCACACTAGCCATACTGCCTTCAATGCGGCGCAAATCCACTTCCGTGCAGTAGCCGTTTTCATAACGGCTTTGGTAGACGCGCACGCTTTCCTGCCGGGTTTGCAACGTGCGGGTGGCAATATTTAGTTGTTCATCCAACGCCCGCAACGCAAAATAGCCGCGCGCCACTGGGCCCGGGCCGCTTCGCTCAACCGGCGGTATTTGCCCCACAAGTCCAGCTCAAAGGATACCACCGCGCCGGCCGTGCTTTGGGTTTGCCCGGAACCGCGCGCATTTCCGGCGCGGCCCGTTTCACCCGCCACACTTAAACCGGGCAGTTGGTCTGCCACCGCTACACCCACATTGGCGCGGGCTTCGTCCACGCGGGCCATGGCAACGCGAAGGTCCTTGTTATATTGCAAGGCTTCTTCTTCCATTTGGTTCAAAATGGGGTCATTAAAGGCTTCCCACCATTTTACCGTGGTAAACACGCTGTAATCGGCGGAAGCGGTTTCTTCCGGCAAATCCACCAGCGGTTTGCGGTAATTGGGGCCCATCATGCACCCGCCCGTTAGCACACACGCCGCCAACAAGGCAGAAATTTTATTAAATTTCATGTTTTTCCTCCTCTTGCGCCGTTTTTTCTTCCGGCAAGGATAAATCATCCTGCGGCGTAGTCACGCCGGCATCCGTACGGGAAGCGCTGCGCCCGCCCAACAACACGAAGAACAACGGGATAAACAGCGGCGCAATTAATGTGGCAGCCAACATACCGAACACCACAGCCGTACCGATAGAGTGGCGGCTTGCCGCACCGGCCCCGCTGCTGATAGCGAGCGGCACACAACCCAAGATGAACGCCAAAGACGTCATAATAATCGGGCGGAAACGCAAACGCGCCGCTTGTACGGCCGCTTGGGTAGCAGGTAAGCCCTGCTCTTTTAACAAGACCGCGAATTCTACAATCAAAATAGCGTTTTTAGCGGCCAACCCTACCAGGGCCACCAACGCAATTTGGAAGTAAATATCGTTAGAAAGCCCGCGCATATAAGTACCCGCCAACGCACCGAACACCGCAAACGGCACGGCTAACAATACAGCAATCGGCAGGCTCCATTTTTCATACTGGGCGGCCAAAATTAAGAACACCACAAGCATACCTAATAACAGGGCCGAGTTAGAAGACGAGCCGGAAATTTTTTCCTGATACGTCGTACCCGTCCAAGACAAGGTAAAACTGGGGTCCAATACTTCTTTGGCGGTTTCTTCCAACGCGCTAATGGCTTCCCCGGTGCTGTACCCGCTGGCCGGATTAGCAATAATTTTGGCGGCCTGGAACACGTTAAACCGTTCCACCATATCCGGCCCCAAAGACGGAGTCAATTTGACCAAGGCGGAAAGCGGCACCATGGCCCCGGTAGTGGAGCGCGCGTAAATGCCGGAAATTTGTTCCGGGCGGGCGCGGTATTCACCGTCGGCCTGCATCATCACCTTAAAACTGCGGCCGGAGTAGGTAAAGTCGTTAATATAAGTGGTACCGAAGGTAGCCTGCAATGTGGTATACAGTTCCGTCAGCGAAACACCCATACTTTGCGCTTTAATTTCGTCCACTTCCAACGTATATTGCGGCACGGCGGAAGTAAACGTCGTACTGGCGCTGGCGATTTCTTTACGCTTTTGGGCGGCGGCAATTAATTTATTAGCCTGCTCTTGCAAAGCACGGCTGCCGCCGGAACCGCGGTTCTGCACATAGCCTTCCAAACCGCCGGTGGTACTCATACCCATAATGGCAGGCGGGTTGAACGGCATAACCAACGCCCCCGGTATTTTAACCTGGGAGAGCATATAAATCGTGCCCACCAAAGAGGTAGAGGACAGATTTTTGGCTTTGCGGTCATCCCACGGTTTTAACTGCACGAAGGAGGCAATGCCGTTGCTTTTCATGGTACTGCTGAGCAAGTCGTACCCGGCAAATGTTAATTCTTCTTTGACGGCAGGCTGGGCTAAAATAATTTTTTCCAGGTCGGAAGCGACAGCTTCGCTGCCGGAAAGCGAGGTGGCCGGGTCCAACTGGGTACCAATCATAATCATACCCTGGTCTTCATCCGGCAGTAAACTTTCGGGCACAATCTTAAACAGGCCGAAAGCCCCGCAAAATAAAAGCGCCACGCAAAGAATAGCCACCGGAATCCGGCGGACAAAAAAGCCTACCACTCCCGTATATTTATTAGTGATTTTTTCAAAAAAGCGGTCAAACTGATAGAAAAAACCTTTGGTGGGGGCTTCCTGGTGTTTCAAAAGCAACGCGCACAGGGCGGGGG
>CAKUDJ010000059.1 GCA_934644855.1 uncultured Elusimicrobiales bacterium | reverse complement strand
GTTTGAAGCCGGTTTAGACACACACCGGCGGACAGGAGAGAAGATTTTTCTTCCCCCTGTCTAAAACAGCCGAACCGGGCCCCCAAAGCCCCCTTTCAACAAATTATTCCGCTACCCGCCCGGGTGCGGTTTTTTTGTGTAATACAAACGGAAACTAAATCCACACCCATAGAATGTGCAACCGCCCGGGTGTGTTTTTTTTGCGCCCGCTTTACCCGTCCCGCTTTACCCGCATTTATCCATAAAAAACCGCCCGGGCAACCCCCAAGCGGTTTACCGAAAAAACATCCGTTTACGGCTTGGTGCAGGTACCGTTAGTACAGTTAGAAAACCCCGCGCTGATGCAAAAATCCGGATTGCCTTTGCAGCGGTCTTTCAGTTTGGCAAGGCTTAAGCCGCAATCAATCGGCACTTCCAACGTATAACCTTCCCCGCCCTTGCGCTCTACTTTTATAACATCTACTTCGCGGGTAATGGTAAAGCGCCCTTCCAGGTCCAGGGAGTTCTTGCCCATTGTTTTCTTGCCGGAAGAGTCAATATCCAACTGGTCCCAGGGGGTATCAAATGTACCGCAACTGTTATAGCGGTCCCAATCGGCACGCGCCAACGCCTGCGCGATTTGGTGCGCCATATTGAGCCCCTCCGTCAGTTTGGCGCGCTCTACGGTGCGTTTGTAGCCCCCCAACCCAATGGAGGCAATAATAGCAATAATAACCACTACGGCCATTAATTCTGCCAAAGTAAAACCTTTTTTCATAAAATCCCCTTAAAATTGGAATATATAAGTTATTATACTCTTTTTTAACGTGCTTTCAAGCCGGGCACCGGGGCCGGATTCTATTGAATATTTATCTAAAAACCGATATACTATAACATAGCAAAAGGAGATTTTTTATGAAAAACAACGGTTTTACCCTTATTGAAATGTTAGCCGTAGTGCTGATTATTGCCATGTTGGTTTCCGTGGCGTTGCCCAAATACAAACGCTCGGTCGTACGGGCGGAAGCGATGGAAGCCTTAACCAATTTAAGAACTTTGCAGGATTCGGCCTTACGCGCCAAAGCCTCCCGGCCGGACCGCTCCGCCCCCACCAAATTAAACGAACTGGATGTAGACTTGTTTGATGCCGATAATAAAGAATCCGCCTCTTTTTTCTTTGGCCGGCATCAATACACCATGAAGGAGGACCGTATTGTGGCTTCCAAACTGGGTGAAATATCATACAGTTTTATTGCCTATTACCCGAACTTAAACGGAGTAGGGGGAGAATTTACCTGCACCGCCAGCCAGGAAACCGTTTGGCTTTGTGAAAGTATGTGCCGGGAAGACGCCAGCGGAAACTGTGAGATGAAAAACGGCCAATATGTAATTAACTAAAGTTGCTGTTTGATTTTTACCAACGCCCCGCAAGGGGCGTTTTTTATGGGTGGAAAAGGGTTTGTAAAAACCAAAAGACCTTACGCACAGCGGTACCTTTTTACAGTGCGTAAACAAAAACATCGCTCCGCCTTTCTCGTCCTTACACAAGCAACGCAGGGTGCTTGCTCAGGGCTCGCAGATAACAAAAATTCCCTTTTACCCACAAAAAAACCACGCTTGCGCGTGGTTTTTCAAATGGCTCGCCCTGAAGGACTCGAACCTTCAACCTACCGGTTAACAGCCGGTCGCTCCACCATTGAGCTAAGGGCGAATAAATCTTTTTAATACTGCCTGCTCTTGACTACCTAAATAGTATAACAAATTTTTTTAATACTGTAAATCTTTTTTACCGGGTAGCGGTGGCCGTCCAAAAATCCCGTTTTTCACGGCCGAACAAGCTGACAAATATTAGTATAGCAAATATTGCAGCTACTGTATAGAGCGTAAAACTTAACCCGAACCGGTGTATACAGGCGGACACCCCCAGCACGCACAAGCTTTCCACCGTATAAGTAGCCGTGGCAAACACGCCCAACATCTTGCCGCGTAATTCTACCGGGGTGCGCAGCAAAATAATGCTAATCATCATAGCACCAAACGCCCCAAACGGCACGCCGCACAACACGGTTGCCGCCAACACCACCGCTTTCGGCAAGGTAAATAGTAGCACCAGGACGGATAACAAATACCCCGCATAATTAAACGTAAGCAGGGCAAAAAACTTAAACCGCCGCGCGGCCGCCGCAAACGCCAACGCGCCGATAAACGCCCCCAAGCCAAACGCCCCGCCCAACAACCCCAAATACAGGGAGCTAAACCCATGCTCGTAAATATAAGCAGGCAGGATAATCAACTCCCACGCCTGCCCCAACAAAAAAGTAGGAAGCGTAAACAAAATACTTTCCAAGATGATTTTGTCATTACGCACATACGCCAGGGTTTCCCGGTAAGAAACCGCCGGCTTTAGCACGCGCGGCTTGCGGTTGGTAAACACCAGCAGGCACAAAAGCACAATCACCGTGCAAAAGGCCGCGCACATCACCCACGCGCTAAACAACCCCGCCCAGGCAATTACCGCACCGCACAAAAGCGGCCCGGCTACGGACATAATACCGTCCATGGCTTCAATCAGGCCGGAAGTTTTGGATAGCGGCTCCCCCGCATAGCGCGAAAACGTGGGCGACAAAGCCGTGCGCGCCATTTCCCCCGGCGCATCAAATACGGAACTGGCAAAAACCAACAGGCCGATAAGCCATGTTTCCGCCCGGTCCGCCCCCACCAACACGGCAATAAAACCAATCAGCACCAGTTGGGAAACCTCGCACGCAAACATGGTTTTGGAGCGGCCGAACTTATCAATTATCTGCCCGCCGAAAACGGAAGAAAATATATTAGGCAGTAAGGCGCAAAAGCCCACCACCCCGGTCCACCACACGCTGCCGGTGGTGCTTAACACATACCACGGCAGTAAAATTTGCATAAACTGGTTAGTCAGCGAGGAAAAAGCCTCCGTCGTTAAAATCAGTTTCCAAGGGGTTTTGTTGGCTTTTTTAGTTAATAATAACATAGTGAATCTCTCTTAAAAATTATATAAAATGATGGTAAGGAAGTGATGAGTTATGGCAGAATACAAAGATTACTATAAAATTTTAGGCGTGGGCAAAACAGCCACAGACGCCGAAATTAAAAAGGCATTCAAACAGCAGGCCCGTAAATGCCACCCGGATTTACACCCGGAAACGGAAAAGGCAAAATGGACGGAAAAGTTTAAGGACTTGAACGAAGCATACACCGTGCTTTCGGATAAACAAAAACGCACCATTTATGACCAAGTGGGCCAAGAAGGCTACCAAAATTATGCGCGCGGCGGCGGGTCTTCCCGCAGCAGTGCCGGCGCGAATCCGTATCAACAGTACCAACAATACGGCAATTTTGGCGGCGGACAAACCAGCTATAACTTCAGCTCTAACGGGGCCGGATTTGACGCAGGAGGGTTTAGTGACTTCTTCCAAAGCATTTTCGGCAACTTGGGCGGTATGGGCGGACGCGGCTTTGGCGGTTTCGGCCAGAACTTCGGGCGCAGCGCGGCCGCCGGGGCGCAATCGGGTGATGTGGAAGCCGAACTGGCCCTGAATTTGGAAGAAGCCCACCGCGGCGGAAATATGCAGCTTACGCTGCCGAGCGGGCGGAATGTGACGGTCAAGTTTCCCGCCGGAGTAAGCGAAGGCAAAAAAATCAAACTAAAAGGCATGGGCAACCCCACCGCCAACGGGAATGGGGATTTGTACCTGATTATCAAAATCCGCCCGCACGCGCAGTTTAGGCTGGAGGGCGAAGATTTACAGGTGCCCGTAATTATTATGCCGTGGACTGCGGCTTTGGGCGGGACCATTTATGTACCCACGTTGGACGGCCCCGTAAAAGTAAAAGTACCCGCCGGAACGCACAGCGGCAAGAAATTAAAATTAAGCGGCAAGGGGTTGAGTGCCAAAGGCAACTTATATGTCACGCTGACCATAGACGTACCTCGCACCCTGACCAAAGAGCAAAAAGACTTGTTTAGCAAGTTGGCGGCTCTCGGGTAAAATATTTAACCGCCGGAGTTTTTGCTCCGGCGGTATTTTTATAAGGAGCTTTACAATATGACAGAAATTACCTGCACGTATACCGGCGACGGCGAAACCGCGCTCGTTCACGGCCCGACCGGCACCACCTTAAAAACCGATTTACCGCCCGATAACGGCGGCAAGGGGCGCTGTTTTTCCCCCACCGATTTACTGGCCGCCGCCTTTGCCTCCTGCACCTTAACCATTATGGGCAAAATGGCCGCCGCCCGCGGAGATGATTTTACGGGCGCGCATTTATCCATACAAAAAATTATGGCCGCCAACCCGCGCCGCGTGGGCGAATTTGTGCTGGACATTACTTTCCCCGCGCACTTTACGCAAGAACAGAAAAAGTTTTATCTGTCCGCCGTAAACGCCTGCCCGGTGCATCAGACTTTAAGTAAAGACGTCAAATTAACGGTCCGCGTTTTATAATGCAAAAACCCCCGGCACAAACCGGGCATAAACTGTTAGTATATACAAGGAGGGTAAAATTATGGCTATACAAATAACATTGGGAAACAACTTACAAACCACCGCCCGCTTGGAAGGGCACACCGCCGCCGTAAAAACGGCGTATTTTGACCCGCGCGAAGATATGCAGCCGGGCGAACTGCTCGCCAGCGCTTTGGGGGCCTGTATGCTTACCATGGTAGGCTACGCCGCCCAAAAACGCGGGGAAGATGTTTCCGGCACGCAACTGACGGTAGCACCCGTTTTCGGGGGCACACCGCGCCGCGTGACGGAAATGAAACTGACGTTTGCTTATCCGGCGAACTTCACACAAGCCCAAAAAGATTTATACACCCAAACGGCGCAAACCTGCCCGGTGCATAACTCCCTGCGGGAAGACATCCAATATACGATAGAAGTGAAATAAAACAGGCCGCTCCGCGCCGCATTTTACCGGGCGCGGAGTTTTTTTGCCCCGCTTAGCACTCCCCACCCGCGCGCAGGATTTATTATAATAAAAGTATGTCTAGCATTAACTGGAAAGAAATTTTCTGCCAACTGAAAGACTTTATCAAAATGTCTGTCAAAAAGTACACGCTGTTTGTTTTGCGTTTATCCCCCCACCAAAACTTACTGCAGGGGATTGTAATGTATACTTTTTTGGGGTGGATTGTGCTGTCACTCCCGTTTATGAAAACCCAAAGCGTGGGGTGGCTGGATAACCTTTTTACCGCCGCATCCGCCGCGTCTACCACCGGGCTTACCAGCGTAAACTTTGCCGATTCTTATTCCTTTTTGGGTCAACTGGTGGTTTTGTTTATGATTCAGGTGGGCGGGCTTGGCTATATGACCATGTCCTCTTTTTTGTATTTATCCACGTCGCGCCGCCTGCGCCCCCACCAAAAAGAAGTACTGACGGCGGAATTTGCCCTGCCACAAACACTGAACTTGCACGATTTTCTACGCGCCGCCATGATTTTTACCGCCGTGGTGGAAAGCCTGGGCGCGGTGCTGCTGTTCAACTATTTTATGCACCACAATTACGGCATTTTTCAAGCGGCCTGGTATAGTATTTTTCATAGCGTATCGGCTTTTTGTACGGCCGGATTCAGCCTGTGGAATGATAGTTTAATGGGCTTTTATGACAGTAAAACCGTAAATATTATTACCATGGCATTATCCTTGGCCGGGTCCATGGGGTTTATTGTGGTGACGGATATTTTTAATTGGGTGACGCGCCGCGCCAAAGAAATTTCCTACACCACCAAAATTATTGTACTGGCTACTACGGTGCTGTTGTCGTTCGGCTCTTTAATGGTATTTATTACCAACCCGGAAATGAACCTGTGGGAATCGGTCTTTCAATGTACGGCAGCTATGACGACCGCCGGATTTAATACGGTCAGCATTAGTTCCATGTCTTCTTGCTCCTTGCTTATTTTAGCTATGCTTATGAGTATCGGCAGCGCGCCGTCCGGCACCGGGGGCGGTATTAAGT
>CAKUDJ010000058.1 GCA_934644855.1 uncultured Elusimicrobiales bacterium | reverse complement strand
CGTATTGGAACAGGTGGTGGGCCCGTGGGGCGCGTGGGTGATGAATACCGGCCTCTTGATTGCGGTGCTTTCCAGTTGGTTAGCCTGGACCATGATTGCGGCGGAAATCCCGGCGGCGGCCGCCCAAAACGGCACTTTCCCCAAGCAATTCGCGCGGGAAAACCAAAACGGCGCGCCGAGTGTATCGCTCTGGGTGACCAGTATTTTAATGCAACTGGCTATTTTAATGGTGTATTTTTCCAACAATGCGTGGAATACCATGCTTTCCATAACCGGGGTCATGGTGTTGCCTGCGTATTTGGCCAGTACCGGCTATTTGTGGAAACTGGTGGAAGACGGCGAATATGCCAAAATAGCGTCCACCGGGCGGGCCGGAGCCTTGTTTACGGCACTGGTGGGCACAGTGTACGGCGTGTGGCTGGTGTATGCGGCGGGCATTAAGTATTTGTTCCTGGCGGTGATTTTTTTAGCGTTGGGAATACCGCTGTATGTGTATTCCCGCCGCCAACAGGGGGCCCCGGTTGTTTTTACAAGCGGGGAAAAGCAAGTAGCCGGCCTGCTGATTGCATTTGCGGTAGTGGCGGCGTACGTTTTTGCGCGGGGACTGGTAAAAATCTAGTCCGCGTGCTTGCCCAGACCAAACAGCCCCGGAGAGTACGCCTCCGGGGCTGTGTTCTATCTATACGCGGGCCCAATATAAAAAATGGGTCTTTTGGCCCTTGCGGCGCCCGGCTCATACGGATATACTTAATGTATGAGAATCTTTTTTACTTTGTCCGCTTTGTGTGTATCCGCGCTTGCGTGGGCGGCCCCGTTTGGACATTTGGAAAACGTGGCCGTTAAACCGTCGCTTTTTTTGGCGGACAAATTAGCCAAACAACAGCCTATTACCTATTGCGTGGAATTGGGTGCCAAAGAAGCTCTGGATATTTCCCGCCCGGAAGCGGCCCTCTACACCCGCGCCGCGCTGAAAGAGTGGACCTACGGTATAGCCCTGCAAATAGAAACTGCGGGCCGCGGTAAAGAATTTGCCGCCGTTCTCCCCCTCTTAAAAAATGCCCGGTTTAAGCAAGTAGCGTGCGATTTGTCCGCCCACCCGGCGGGGGCGGATTATTTTGCACCGTCTGGCGCGCCCCGGCAGGCGGACATCAGCATTTTGATTTCTAAAAATTATTGTGAAACTTACTTCCGTAAATCAACCGCTTTTTATATGGAAGATTATAAATCCGCCGCGCCGTTTATTTGCGTAATGCCCCGCTATGCGGGCTTGTTGCAGGATACAGACCGGATAGCCGTACATATATTAAATGCGGAGCAAAAAGCGGTGTTGGCTAAACGGCTCCCCCTGTTAAACCGTATCGCCCAAGAGCCGTACACGCCCGCGGACCAACGCCGCTTGTGGCAATTAAACCGTTTGTATTCTTACGACGGCCCCACCTATTTTGCCGCCATTACGCACGAATTGGGCCACGCTTTCGGTTTGGCGGACGAATATACCGCCAACAATGCAGACCCCCTGCACCTGACCAGTACCCCCGGCCAAGGCATTATGCGCCGCTTATATGACCCCATCGGCTGTGCGGAAACGGACGGCATGCTTACCTTGCTCGGGCGCTATGGGAAAGGCCCGCGCACGTTTGCCGGTTTCTGCCCAAATAGTGCGTCTTATACGGACGGCGTAGAGCAAGTGGCACAAATCACCCCGGTCAAGCGCCGCCTTTCCAAAGGGGTTCAAACGCTTTGGAGCTTAACGCCTAATACGCCTAAAGAGCGCACCTTACTTTATGAAAGTTGGGGCCCGTTAGCCGCTATGAGTATGGATTTGCAAATGGCGTGGAATTTCCCCCCCAATGCGCAAGTGTATGTGCGCGGGTTCAGCGCGCAGGACGGCACCAAAAAAGGCGCCTGGCTGATTGTTTACCGGCAAGGAAACGCTTACCGCGCGGTGCGCGCCGTTTACCAAGCGGGCAAAGTTGTCCGCGTGCAAGAACAGCCTGTTCCCACCGCCCAAGCAGAGGCTTATTTTACCCGCCGCAACGAAACCGCCCGCCTGCCCGTACTTACGGATTTGAACGATTAATTTTTTAGTGCTACAATACCTTATATGTCTACTATTCAACAAGCAGCCGATTTAATCAAAAATGCCCGCTTTGGCGTGGCGTTTACCGGGGCGGGTGTAAGCGTGGAAAGCGGCATCCCCCCTTTTACGGGTAAAGGCGGCCTATGGACGCAATATGACCCTAAATTTATAGAAATCAACTTTTTTTATGAACACCCGCGGAAATCCTGGCAGGAAATGAAAAAAATATTTTTTTCCAGTATGGGCGAGGCACGCCCCAACAAGGCGCACCTTGTACTGGCCGATTTGGAGCAAAAAGGCTTGTTAAAAGGCGTAATTACGCAAAATATTGACGGTTTGCACCAGGCGGCGGGCTCTAAAAATGTGCAAGAGTTCCACGGTACTATTCATACGCTTTCTTGCCCGCGGTGCTTGCGCAAATACCAAACGGAAGATGTAAATTTAGACGAGGTTCCCCCTCTGTGCTTTTGCGGCGGGGTGCTAAAACCCGATTTTGTGTTTTATGGCGAGGGTATCAACCCGCGTGTGTATGCCGCCAGTGAAGAACTGGCCGCGCAGGCGGATGTTATGCTGGTGGTGGGTACGGCAGGGCAGGTAATGCCCGCTTGCAGCCTGCCGCTTGCCGCCAAGGAACACGGCGCTAAAATTATAGAGGTAAACACCTTGCCGTCCGCCTATACGGACAGCGTAAGCGATTTGTACTTTCCTATGAAAGCCACGGAGTTTTTTACTGCGCTAGAAAAGGAAATGAAGTTATAAAAAAGGGCGGCTAACAAAAGCCGCCCTCTGGTGTGGAGCCATTTTTATAAGTAGGTCTGTTCCTGTTGAACGGTTTTTTCCGTTTCCCGCATGGCGCAAAGGGTGGTTTCTAACAGTTTATCCAACTCCCAACCCAGTAATTCGGCCCCTTTTTTAATAATATCGCGCGAACAGCCTGCCGCAAATTTTTTATCCTTAAACTTCTTTTTTAAGCTGGAAAGCTCCATATCCTGCGTGCTTTTGGACGGGCGCATTTTGGCCGCCGCGCCAATCAGCCCGGTCAGTTCGTCCACCGCAAAAAGGACTTTTTCCATTTCGTGTTCCGGCCGCGTGTCTACCGTTATTCCGTAGCCGTGGCTGCATACCGCATGCACCAGCTCCGGCTCGGCCTGAAGTTCCGCCAATAACTCGGGCGCTTTTTGGCAATGCGCTTGCGGGAATTTTTCAAAATCTATATCGTGCAATAGCCCGCACAAGGCCCAAAAGTCCGCCTCGTCCGCATAGCCTAACTGTACGGCTAAACGGCGCATAACGGCTTCCACCGTAAGCGCATGGAGCAAGTGGAACGGCTCCTGATTGTATTTTTTGAGTAAATTTAGCGCGTCCGTGCGCGTAATGCGGGTGGTGTGCATGGGGTTCTCCTTAAAAATTATATTCGTCTAACATAAAAATAACTACGGTGGGGTCTTTTTGCATTTCTTGCGCCAAATAACGCTTTTTTAGGCTCGGGCGTTTGGTGCTGGAATAATAAATGGCTTTGCGCGTATGGGGAAAGTACGCCTGCAAATACTTGTATTTGCCAAAACTGCCCGCCACCGCCTGCGGTTGGTATTTTTGCAGAGATTCGGCTAATTGCGCGTTTAATCGGGCGCGTTTGAGCGGGTCGTTGCCGTCTTCGTCAAATCCGTCCGGGATTTGCAAGAGCAATGAAAAGCCGTATTTTTTTAACCGCTCTGCCGTCGGGCCGGGGGCGGCTTCAAACATAAAGCGCTCCGGGGAAATGTGAAAGTGCTGTGCCACCTGTTGTAAATAGCGCAAATCTTCGTCCGTCAGCGGGATTTTTAAGTCCAACCAGTAGGTTTTTTCTGCCGGGTGCTTGATAACGGCCAGTAAATCCGGCAGAGTCACGGCGTAGGGCAGTTCCGTTTCGTCGTGCGCCACAACCAGGTTTCCGTTGGGGTGACGGAGAATATCTATTTCAAACCCGGGGTACAACGCATCTTTTTTGCGGGCGCGGTAGCGCGTGTTTACTTTATGCAAAAAGCGGGCAGACGGCGGCTGAAAACCGCTTGTAAGGGCCTCTTGCTGCGGCGGAGTGAGCGGAGTGGATAGCGGGGCCGTCATCCGGGCGGCATAGCCCCGCATAAAAGGGGCGTACGCACCCGCCGCCAACAAAACGGCAAGCCATAAAAAAGGGGTAAATTTTTTCATATATCTATTTTAGCAAAATACATGAGAAAACCCCGGGTTTTACTAAAAACCCGGGGCCGTGTAAAGACAAGGTTTAGTCTAGGGGTTGTCTGCCGAAGCGGTTTTCCCCCGGGGTGCCGGGTAAAAGTTCAAATACAAATAAGATTAACCCGCCGATAAGCGGCAAAAGGCCAATCAAAACCCACCAGCCGGAGCGGTCCGTATCGTGCAAGCGGCGTACCGTAATGGCCAAGTTAGGCACTATTAAAGCTAACCCCGCCAAGGCAATAAAGACGTTGCCGGCTTTTTCGCCCAATACCGCACCTACCACGCCTATTGCCATATATACTACTATCAACCACAACGCATATAGCCAGAATTGTTTGCGGTTGGCGCGGCCGCTAAAATCCGCATACTGTTTTACAAGCGGGTCTAACAAGTATTTCATATTCAAAAAACCTCCCTAAAATATAAACAACTTACCTAAGAGTATATAATATTTATTCAATAATTATTTATAAAATTTGGCAAATTCCTTAAATGCCTGTGTAAGGGCCTTGGGGTCCGCCCCTGTGGGGAGCTTTTGATAGTTTTTATCGTAATGTTCCAAGTAGCCGTAATTGTCTATCACGGAGAGATTATCCCCGGTTTGAATGGCTTTTTTGGTATAACTGGAAATGACGGTATAAGGCCGCGGGGTTTCGTCCAATAAATCCGTGCCGGTGGAATAATCCCCGGGCGGATTAGTGCAACCTAAAATATGCGTTAAGAGGAACGGCACCACATCATAATGGGCGGTGCGGTAAGCCTTTTCTCCCCCTGTATGCCCCGGCCACCACATAAGCAGCGGCACCTGCGTTTGCCATTGGGCAAAATTGCTGTTATGCCCCCAAAAGTTGTGGCGGGTGTCGTTAATTTCCTGCCCGTGGTCCCCGGTCAAAATAACCAGCGTGTTGTCGCTCAACCCTTGGGCTTTTAGGGTTTCAAATACTTGCCCCAAAAGGCCGTCTATAAAATACACGGCGTTTTTGTAGCGGTTCATATAAGGGGTGGGGTCCGTATTTTTGGTAAGTACCAAATAGTTCATTTCTTCCCCCACCGGCTTAAATTTATCGCCCCCTTGCGGGAATTCCTGCCCGTGGGCGGCATCATAAAATAAAAAGCCGAAAAAGGGCGCGTTTTTATCCCGGTTTTTCAGAAAATGCAAAAAGTCCTTTTGCATATCTCTGTCCCGCGCTACTTTGGTGGCGCCTTTGGATTCCACCCGCAGGTTTTTTACCTGGGAGAAGATGTTTTTATTAAACGCCGGGCTGTTTAGTTTGGAACTGGCAAAAATGCCCATTTGGTAGCCTTTGGCTTGCAGTTCTTCCATAAGGATTGGCTGGCGGGTTTGCCCGGTAAAAGAATCCCAATATAAATACGGCATGGAGTAAAAGAGCGAAAACACACCGGCTTCCGTGGCGTTGCCGCCGCTTAAATGGTTGGTAAAATACCACGCCTGCGCGTTTTTGTAAGCGGCCCAGGTGTGAGGCATTACTTCTTTAGTAAAACTGTCCGCGCGCCACGCATCAATTAAAATAACCAAAATGTTGGTTTTAGGGGTGGCCGGACACGCCATCGGGTGCAGCGGATAATTCAGCGTGCCTTTTTTGGGATCTGCGTACGGCTCGCTTTTCGGCTCAAAGCCCATTTTGCGCAGTTTGCGGTTGGCGCTTAACGGGTTGGCCCACGGCATATAAGAAACTTGCGCCAATACGGACGGCACCAACATAAATTTTCCCCAGGCGTGCAAGGAGTGGTATGTCAAAAATGCGCAAAGCCACAGCAGGCACACCGCCCAAACGGCTTTTTTGCCGAGCGTAATTTTGCGCGCCGCCCATAACAGGCCGTAAGTG
>CAKUDJ010000057.1 GCA_934644855.1 uncultured Elusimicrobiales bacterium | reverse complement strand
TACTATTTTCCAAATTTAAGCCCTTTTGCACCGCCTTTGGGCTTGGAGGTCCTGCGGACCGCCCCTGCTACCGCGCCTAAACTAGCGGCTATGAAAAACATCTTAAATTTGAAAAATCATGCTACAAGCAATTATTCTTATACTGCTCTGCACGGAAACGCCAAGGAAGAACGGCAAAACAACTGTTGGTAAGTGGCGATTTTAATGCGCGGGGAACAATAATATTTTCCACGGGGCACCCGATAAATCGGCTCGTTATTTTTTACTATAAAATTCTGTTTACTGCCGGAAAATATTTGTTATAATAATGAGGTAAGCAATAGGTTTGCTTTCATGGTTGTTATACAAAAGAACTCTTACTTTACTTTCTAATCGAGGGAGCGCCCCGGCGGGAAGCCAGCGCCGGAGAGCAAAAGGTAAGAGCGTCTTTTTGCATTCAAAATTAGGAGACTGTATGTTCGCAAAGTTAATTAACTTTATGAAGCCGTTGCCGGATACCGAACGCCTTACAGATGAAAAACAAATTAAACGCTTGTATAGAAATTGGCGTATTAAAATGTTTTTTGGTATGTACTTCGGTTATGCGTTGTTCTACTTTACCCGTAAAAACTTGGATTATGTAAAACCCGCCCTCAGCGAAAACTTCGGCCTGAGCATTGTTGAACTTGGTTATATTGGTACCACTATTTATTTGACCTACGGTATTGGTAAATTTTTAAGTGGTGTTATGGCAGACCGCTGCAATATCCGCAGCGTAATGGCTTTGGGTCTGTTTGCCTCCTCCTTGATTAACTTGGCTTTCCCGTTCCTGCCCCAGTTCCATGCCTTTTTGGGCCAAATGCACATTACGTTGCCGCTCGTATTTTTGGCGTCGCTCTTGTGGGGTCTTAACGGGGTGTGTCAGTCTATGGGGTTCCCGCCCGTAGCTAAAGGGTTGGTGTATTGGTTTTCTCCCTCGGAAAGAGCCACCAAATGGACGCTTTGGTCTTCTTCCCATACCTTTGGGGCGTTCTTTGTGGGCGTATTAATTGCTTATCTGCTTAAATTTGATGCGTGGCGCATGGCCTTTGTGGTGCCTGCTTTTATGGGTATCTGCTACAGCATTTTCCTGTTGTTCTTCTTGACCGATAAACCCACCACCGTGGGCTTGCCGCCTATTGAAGAATACCGCCACGACGTTATGCCCGTAAAAGAAAAAAGCAACCTCTCCCATTGGGAAATCCTCAAAAAGCACGTGCTTAAAAACCCGTTCTTGTGGGCGTTGGCTATTTCTTACGTTTTTATTTACTATGTACGCTTTGCCACGTTGGACTGGGGTACCATGTTCCTTACGCAGGAACGCGGCTTCTCCGGCGAATTAGCCGTTTCCGCTATGAAATGGATGCCCTTTTTGGGTATGCCCGGCGGTATTGTGGCGGGCTACTTGGCCGACCGCTGGTTCCAAGGCCGCTGCACGCAAATGAACATTATTTACTTGGTCATTTTGGCGGCTAGCTGCTGGGGCTTTTATAAAGTGGCCGGTACGGACCAATTCTTCTGGACATCCTTGTTGGCCTCGTTTATCGGCTTTTTTGTGGACGGCCCGCAAAACTTGGCCGGCGGTGTGCAAGCTTCCCGCGTGACGGTGCAGGAATCCGTTTCCGCTGCGTGCGGTTTTACCGGGATGTTCGGGTATTTCGGTGCTATGCTTTCCAGCACGGGTGCCGCTTTTATCAGCGAACACTACGGTTGGCAGGGTGTGTATTTCTCCTGTATTATTGCTTGTGTTATTGCTATGGCTTGTATCGCTACCACTTGGCGCAAAGAATCTGCCTCTGTGGCCGCGGAACAGGCTGCCGCTACCAAGTAAAAATAGTCCAAAATTTGTTTTTACGCCCCCGCCCCGTGCGGGGGTTTTTTAATTAGGGCTTGCTTGCGCTTAACAGGAAAGGTATAATAAACAACACTAAAAGGGGGAATGAGTATGACAGAACAAACTTATCATGCCGACGCCCAACAAAAACTGGATTTGATGAAAAAGGGCGCTTTTTTAACTACCGCGTTCGGCGGTAAAGTAAACACTATGGTTATCGGGTGGGGAAGTATCGGTTATATGTGGCGCTTGCCGATATTTACGGCCTTGGTACGCCGGAACCGCTTTACGCACAGTTTATTGGAAAAAACCGGTCGGTTTACGGTCACTTTTCCAACGCAAAGCTTGCCGGAGGCGTTGCAAATTTGCGGCACAAAATCCGGCCGGGATATGGATAAACTGACCGCCTGCGGTTTGACGGTGGCTCCGGCGCGCAAAATTGAAACCCCGCGCTTAGACGTGCCCGGATACCATTATGAATGTAAAGTGCTGTATAAAACTACTATGTCAGCGGAAGATTTAGACAAAGCCATTAAAGAGCTTTGGTACGAAAAAGAACCCGGCGATTACCACACGTTGTATTTTGGTGAAATTTTGGATAGCTACCAAACCAATTAAGGTTTTTTACTTATGCGGCCTGCGGAGCGGGCCGCTTATTTTTTACAGGGGAAAATATGTGTTTTCCGCGTGCGTATTTGGTAAAATATATAAGAAAGATTTATTTTTATATAGGAGACTCTCATGAGCTGCGAAAAATGCACCCCTGAAGTACAGAATATGTGCTGCGTCTGCAAAGGCGCCAAGCATGAGCCGGCCCCGATTCCTGAAGAAGGTAAATGGGTCAAAGCCAAACAAATTACCGATATTAGCGGTTTAACCCACGGTGTGGGTTGGTGTGCCCCCCAACAGGGCGCTTGCAAACTTACGCTCAACGTAAAAAACGGCGTAATTAAAGAAGCCTTAGTGGAAACCTTGGGTTGCTCCGGCATGACGCACTCTGCCGCCATGGCTGCCGAAATCCTGCCCGGTAAAACCATTTTGGAAGCCTTGAACTCTGACTTGGTTTGCGACGCGATTAATACCGCTATGCGCGAACTTTTCCTGCAAATTGTATACGGCCGCACGCAGAGCGCGTTTTCCGACGACGGCTTGCCGATTGGCGCCGGTATGGAAGACTTGGGCAAAGGCCACCGCTCCCAGATTGGTACCATGTACGGTACGCAAGCCAAAGGTGCCCGCTACCTGGAAATGGCCGAAGGGTATGTGTTGGAACTCGGTTTGGATAAAAACAACGAAATCATCGGTTATAAATTTGTAAACCTGGGCAAAATGATGGATGCCATTAAAAAAGGCGAAGACCCCAAAACCGCGTTTGAAAAGAACGTCAACAGCTATGGCCGCTTTAACGAAGCCGTCAAGAAAATTGACCCCCGCAAAGAGTAAGCCCAGGAGAATATTATTATGATTACGTTTGAAGGATACGAAAGAAGAATTGATAAAATCAATGCCGTACTGAAAGAAAACGGTATTGCCTCCTTGGAAGAAGCCAAGGAAATTTGCACCAAACACGGTGTGGACGTGGATAAAATCGTCCGCGGTATTCAACCTATTGCTTTTGATAACGCCGTTTGGGCTTACACCGTCGGCGCAGCGATTGCTTTGAAAAGCGGCGTAAAAACGGCGGCGGAAGCGGCCGAAAAAATCGGCGTGGGCTTGCAGAGCTTCTGCATTCCCGGTTCCGTAGCGGACCAACGCGCCGTGGGCCTCGGCCACGGTAATTTGGGCGCTATGTTGTTAAGCGAAAATACCAAATGCTTCTGCTTTTTGGCCGGGCACGAAAGTTTTGCCGCGGCGGAAGGTGCCATTGGTATCGCCCGCACCGCCAACAAAGTGCGCAAAGAACCCTTGCGCGTTATTTTGAACGGTTTGGGTAAAGATGCCGCTTACATCATCTCCCGCATTAACGGTTTTACCTCCGTGGAAACGGAATATAACTACAAAACGGGCGAATTGAAAATCGTAAGCGAAAAAGCCTTCTCCGACGGCGACCGCGCCAAAGTGAAATGCTACGGTGCCGACGACGTAAACGAAGGCGTTGCCATTATGCGCCACGAAGGTGTGGATGTTTCCATTACCGGCAACTCCACCAACCCCACCCGCTTCCAGCACCCGGTGGCCGGTACCTATAAAAAGTGGGCTACCGAAAACGGCAAAAAATATTTCTCCGTGGCTTCCGGCGGCGGCACCGGCCGCACCCTGCACCCGGACAATATGGCCGCCGGCCCTGCCTCTTACGGTATGACCGACACCATGGGCCGTATGCACAGCGACGCCCAATTTGCGGGTTCTTCCTCTGTGCCTGCGCACGTGGAAATGATGGGCCTGATTGGTATGGGCAACAACCCGATGGTAGGCGCGACGGTAGCCGTAGCGGTGGCCGTTTCCGAAGCCAAATAACAACGGTTGTGAAAGTTTTACAAAGGGAGCCTCTTGCGGGGCTCCCTTTTGGTATTTAAGGGGAACAGACCGGGCGTCGGTATGCCGTTTTGGCATATTTTTTAAGGGAAATAGTAAACCATACTCCATTTTTCAGCCTTGAAAAAAGAGCGTTTTTTTGTAATCCTTATAGTAGTGGAGGGGTTATGAGAAAAATTTTATTAAACTTAATGATGGTGGCGGTGATGGTGGGGCTGGCGGGCTCGGCCTTTACCTCTACGGAAATGAGCGCCCAACAGTTTAAGCTGTTGCAAAAAGCCATTCCGGCCAAGTTGGATTTGTTGCGCGCCAAACTGGACCAAGCGGGCGGCAAGGAACTTACGCTGGCGTATGTGATGTCCGTTAAATCTAAACCTGCGTTGGCGGTATCCAGCGCCATTTTGGCGTATCAGGATTTTTCTTCCAAACGCTCGTTGGGTATTTTAATGGGTGCGGCGATAGAAAACGCCAATAATCCGTTGGCCATGCAACGCTTGCGGGATAGTGAGTTCCGCAAATTGTTGGTTTCTGCCCCGCAAGAACAGTTTGGGGTGGAGCAAACTTTGGCTACATTAGACGAACTGGTTGAAATGCGGCCCGCCCAATTACAAAGTGTGGTGGGGTTAGCCAAACGCATGGACCCGAAGTTTGCCGCTACGCAAGCCACGCGCCAAGCGGTGCAGGAAGCGGAAAAACAGGTTCCGCCGAAAAAATAAAGGTTTTTATTGCGTTTTATAAGGCCGCGCTTTACCGCGCGGCCTTGTTGTGTTGGGGAAAAGTTATAAAAGGTTTATTTTATAAAAATTTTTGCAAGGCAAAAACTCCGGCGGATACCGCGGCTAAACCAATAGCGGCGGCCAGAATTTCTATCGGTTTTGGGCGGTTGGGCACAGGCACATTGGGCAGCGCATTTAAGCGCAGTTGCAAGCGGGCGGGCGCCGCCGCAAATACGGCTAGTGCAAGCAGTTTTTGCCACCACGCGGGATAATACCACGCCGCCCCCGCGCTCAGCCCCCAAAGGGCATACCAAAACCACGCCGGGAATGTGGGCTTTTTATGCAAATAAATGCAGGTGCGGTTGGCAATTTGAACCAGTTGGTAAAACGAAACGGGCCACCCGATAGCGCGCAACATTGGGCCGAATTTCAGCGGCGCGCCGGAGGAATTTTTATAACCTTTCTGTACGGCCGCCCATTGTTTATACGCCCAGTAGAACATATATCCGCCGCCGCTCAAAAACACCAGCAGGAAAAGCTTTACGGCTCCCGTAAAATGGTAGGCGTTGCTTAAACCCTGTTGTTTTAATTGGGCTTTTAAGGCATCCCGCTTGGCTTGGGTGTCGTAATCCCATTGGCGCAGCGTGAAGTAGTAAATCAAATACAAAATCACGCCGACAATTAATAAATCCGGTAAACGTTCCATAGGGTTATTATAGCAATTTGTAGCCCCAAAACCGCGTTGTATTGGAATCTAAACCGGATGGAATTATAGCGGAGCAGGGGGAAAAAATACTAAAATATATATATCTTAATTTTAGGAACCTAAAAATAATTATATGAATAACACCCGTCAGGACGTAAGAAACGTGGCTATTATTGCCCACGTTGACCACGGCAAGACCACGATTGTGGACTCTTTATTAAAATTTGCCGGAGAATTTAAAGTAAAAGAAGACCAAGCCCAAGAAACCGTATTGGACTCCAACCCGTTGGAGCGCGAACGCGGCATTACCATTTTGGCTAAATGTACTTCCATTGAATATAAAAACCATACCATTAACATTGTTGACACCCCCGGCCATGCGGACTTCGGCAGCGAAGTGGAACGCGTACTGCGCATGGTGGACGGCGCCATTTTGATGGTGGACGCGGTGGAAG
>CAKUDJ010000056.1 GCA_934644855.1 uncultured Elusimicrobiales bacterium | reverse complement strand
CCCTACGGTCGGACAAATAAAACGCCTTTATATTCCGTTCAAAATAGGTTTTATAAGCAGGTTCAAAAGGGGGCATTTAACAACAACGGCAACAACAAAAAAACAGAAAATAAGTAAAAAACAATAAAAAATAAAAGGGCGCGGAAAAAGTTTTTCGGAAAAATTATCCTTAAAATATGGGGGTTTTGTCTGCCGTTATTTAATAGGGGTTGTTTTGTTTTTTTTTTTGATAAATTTTGCTTGTAGTAAAATTTATCAAAAAATGAGGTCCCCTATGAAAAACGTGAATATCGGCCGTTTAGGCGGTTTTACGCTTATTGAGTTATTGGTGGTTGTGCTGATTATCGGCATTTTGTCCAGCGTGGCACTCCCGCAATATTTTAAGGCGGTGGAGCGCGCCCGCATGGCGGAAGCCGAAACATTAATAAATAACATTGTCCAGGCGCAACGCCGCAAACATATGCAAACTAATCGTTATGCGAGAGATTTCCGTGGGTTGGACGTGCATCCTAAGGGGGCAACCGGCAACACCTATTACACCAAGGGGGACCCTCAAACCGGAGCTGGTGGAAATGGGTTTTGGATTGCTATAGGAGGGCCTGGAATTCCCGATGAAATGGTTACTGTCTTGCGTGTAGTGAATGGAGAGCTCGAGGCCTCTGTGCAATATCAATATCAATTGACGCGTTGGTTTCAATCGGATGATATATCGTGTTATGGTGCTAATGATGCGGGTAAGGAATTATGTGCGGATTTCTGCGGAACGGAAGAGCCATCAGGCGGGTGGTGCTGTAATAATGGCACCATGGGCGCATGCCCCTGGCCGGATAATAGATAATTTTTTTTTTCCGCGCACTTAACAAGCCGTGGAATCTATTTTACTCATTTTTATATAGCCTGGCTTTATAACTACTGCTCACAATAAACCCCGGGCGTAAGCCCGAGGAATGGAATGTGCAAACCCGCTACTAGAAAAAACTTTGTTTTCTCCTTGAGTTTAGTAGCGGGCAAAATTAAGCAACGCTGAAATTTTGGAGCAAAAGAAACCCCGGGCGTGAGCCCGGGGAGTTTCATAAGGGGCGCGGTTAATTAAACCCAAAACGCGATAACAGCCCGCCCAAAAAACTGTCCTCTTTTTTGGCGGGGTGTACGGCTTCGGTCATTTCGCGTTCCAAATAATGGTGGGTAAGCGCAATAACCGTGGAAAAAACAGCCTCGCGCCCTTGCGCATCCGGGATGAGGTCCTCGCATACGGCCAGGCGCGCCTTGCGTAAACTGAACACATTTTTGGCGGCTTCGCGCACGCTTTCCCCGGTGCCGCCGCCGCTTAATACGGCGCTCGTGGGGGGGAATTTTAAGTAGTCCACGGAGTTAAGCAGCTCTTTTTTAATGGCTTTCATTAATTTTTTAGAGGCTTCATCCAGTACATCATCTACAATTTCATCATCCCCGTATTCATACCGGCTGAGGGTTTTGCGGGTGGCGGCCAAATCATTTTGCAGCACATCAGCCACTTCCTGCACAATTATTTCGGCCCCCAGGGGCAGTTCCCACCCTTGCAAAATAGCGCCTTTATGGTATAAAAGAGCGGAAGTGTTGGTGCCGCCTATATCTAAAAATAAAGTGGTGCTCTTTTTTTCTTCCGGGCGCATCAGCGTTTGTGCCAAGGCTACCGAAGCCGGAAACGCGGCATAATCTATACATTCGCAATCTTCCAACATACAGTTTAGGTTTTGCAGTTGGGTTTTAAGTGCAAAGGTAATAAATGTATCGGCTTCCAAATAAAACCCTCTTAACCCTTGGGGGTCAATACACGGTTGGGAATCTAACATATACCCGGTGGGCAGTACGTCTATCACTTCTAAATTTTCATTTAAGTTGGACGGAATGGAATTGTTGATAGCTTCGTTTATATCTTTGGGGGTAATCGGGCGGAGGTTAGCCTCCCGGAATTTGGTGCCGCTGGTATGCAAAAAACTTAAAAAGCTGCCGCGCACCCCCACCACTACCGACGGGTTGAACGATACATATTCGGAAATGTCCGCAAATATTTTGCTTAAAGCTCTTTCGGCGCCTTTCAAATCCAAAATTACGCTGCCGTTTATGCCCGCGCACGGTTCCTGCAGCGTGCGGCGCACGCGCAGGGTGTTGGTTTCGTCGTCATAGGCACTTAACGCGGCGGTAATTTTGCCGCTGCCGAAATCCAGGGCTAATATGTTGCGGTTCATGTAAAACTCCAAAAACTTTTACTTATTCTATCAAATTTGGGCGTTTGTCAATTTTACCGAGGGGAACCCCTTTCCCGGGTTGTGTAATTTTTATATTTTCTCGTCGTAGAATTTCGCCCGCGTTTGCCGCCCGCTCCTGCGTGTATAAATTTGGTAAAATATATGTATTGTGATAGAGATTAAAGACCTTTCCTTCCATTTTGGGCTCCGCACCCTGTTTGAAGATGCTTCCGTATTGATACAAGACGGCCAAAAAGTGGGTTTAGTAGGCCCCAACGGCTGCGGTAAAAGTACGCTTTTCAAGCTGATTACGGGGGCTTTTTCGCCCGACGGCGGAAAGATTGAAATTACCCGCGGAACGCAAATTGCCACCGTAGCGCAGGAAATTGCGGACCCGTCACAACCGCTCTTGCCTTATGTGTTGGCGGCCGATAAAGAACTGACCGCGTTGGAAAAAGAATCCCAACGGGCGGATATTTCCGGTGAGCGCCTGGCGGAAGTTTTTGACCGCATGGAGTTTTTGGGCGCCCATAGCGCCACCGCGCGCGCCAGCGCTATTTTAAGCGGGTTGGGGTTTGAAAATAAAGACTTCCACCGCCCCTTAAAAGAGTTTTCCGGCGGGTGGCAGGTGCGTGCGTGTCTGGCGGCCGCGCTGTATGCGCCAAGCAACTGCTTGTTGTTGGACGAACCCACCAACCACCTGGATTTGGAAACTTCCGTCTGGTTGGAAAACTACCTGCTCCACCTGAATAAAACCGTTTTTATCATCAGCCATGACCGGCATATTTTGAACCTGCTGTGCGATAAAATTATCCATGTGGAAAACGCCGTTCTGAAGCTCTATAACGGCAATTACGACCAGTACGAACGCACCCGCGCCGCCGCCATAGAAGGTATGCGCTTGGCCGCCGCCAAGCACGAGCGCGTAGTGTCGCATTTGCAATCGTTCGTGGACCGTTTCCGCTACAAGGCCACCAAGGCCAAGCAGGCGCAAAGCCGTATCAAAATGATAGAAAAAATGGGCGAATTACCGCCTATCCCCAAGGACCCGGAAGTCCACTTTCAGTTTCCGTCCCCCACGCGGCTGACACAGTCTTTAATCTCCATAGAGGGCGGCGTTGCCGGCTATGACGAAAAACCCGTGCTGACGGACTTGAATTTACGCATAGAGCAGGACGACCGTATCGCCCTGTTAGGTGCGAACGGGAACGGTAAATCCACCCTGGCCAAAATTTTATCCCACCGCTTACTGCTGATGAGCGGCAAGATGACGACGGCCAAAAAAATGAAAATCGCTTATTTTTCCCAACACCAGACGGAAGAACTGGACGTGGAAAAAACCCCTTTTGAACAACTGGGTGATGTAATGCCCGGGGCAAGCGAAACCCAAATACGCGCCCAACTGGGTGCGTTCGGCTTAAATAAAGCCAAGTCGGATACCGAAATCGGCAAACTTTCCGGCGGGGAAAAATCCCGCCTGCTTTTGGCGCTGATTACCAAAGACGCGCCCCATTTGCTGATTTTGGACGAACCCACCAACCACCTGGACATCCAATCGCGCGACGCGCTGTTAGACGCGCTGAACGCCTATACCGGGGCGGTGGTGTTAATCACGCACGATTTGCACGTTATAGAAATGGCGTGCGATACGCTTTGGATTGTGCGCGGCGGCACTTGCCGCACTTTTACCGGGGATTTGGAAGACTACAAAATGCAGCTTCTTAACGGGGGGGACCGCGAAGGTGCCGCCAGTGATAAAATGTCCGGCAAAGAGGCCCGGCGCCGGGATGCGGCCAAACGCCGCGCGGATGCCGCACCTCTTAAAAAACAAATCCGGGAGCTGGATAAACAAATGGAAAAGCTCTCCGCCCGCAAAGCGCAACTGGAACAGCAACTGCTGGTACAATATTCGGCCGACGGGAGCATAGAACTGGCCCTGTTGACGGACGAACTGAACAAGTGTGAAGAAGAATGGCTTGCCTTAAACGAACAATGCGAAGCCCTTTTGCACGCAGATTAATAATAAGGAATTTGAATGTCTATGAAAGACTTTTCTATTTTGCCCGCGTTTTTGCAAGATGCGCTAAAACGCTTGGGTATTACCACGCCTACGCCCATTCAGGCGCAGGCCATTGAGCCCGCCATGCAAGGGCACGACGTACTGGGCACGGCTCAGACGGGCACGGGCAAAACGTTTGCCTTTTTACTGCCCATTTTAAGCCGTATGGAAAAAGAAGAAGACGGCGGCGCGGCGCTTGTTTTATCGCCCACGCGCGAACTGGCCCAACAAACGTACGAAGCCTTGCACGACCTGGTGGGTAAAGACCCGCGCTTTACTTCGGCCCTGATTATCGGGGGCGATAACATTGACCGCCAATTTGTAAAGTTGGCCCGTCACCCGCGCTTTATTATTGCCACCCCCGGCCGCGTGATTGACCACATGAACCGCAAAACCATTGACCTTTCCAACGTGCGCTACTTTGTGTTGGACGAAACGGACCGTATGTTGGATATGGGCTTTCGCGACGACATCCAAACAATTGCGTATATCTTGCCGGAAGAAAACAAACAAACCCTGTTGTTTTCCGCCACTATGCCCAAAGAAATTACCGGCCTGGCGGCCCAGTATCTTAAAGAGCCGGTGCGCGTAAAAATCGGCTCCGTCACTTCTACGGTGGATTTAGTCAGCCAAGAAATTATTTGTATGGGCGTGCGTGAAAAACTGCCCCAATTAGTGCATGAATTAAACACCCGCAAAGGCTCCGTATTGGTGTTTGTGCGCACCAAGCACGGGGCGGACCGTTTGGCTAAACAACTTAAAATGTACGGCATTAAAGCCAACGCCATCCATGGGGATTTACGCCAAAACCGCCGCCAACAGGTTATGGATGCGTTTAGAAACGGCACCTTGCGCGTATTGGTAGCTACCGACGTAGCCGCCCGCGGGATTGACGTGCCGCATATCGGCCATGTAATTAATTATGATTTGCCCCAATGCCCGGAAGACTACATCCACCGCATTGGCCGCACGGGCCGCGCGGGCTCGGTGGGGTGTGCCGTTTCCTTTATAGCGGGGGATGAAGATAAATGGCGGGAAATTAGCGAAGTCGCCCAGTTTTCCACCCCGGTTAAACTGGTGGAAAAAACGAACGACCCGCTGCCGGAACCCAAATTTGTGCCGCAGGAAGAAGGCCGCTCCCGCCGCGGGCGCGCCAACACCTTGCGCCGCGGGGAAGCCACCCGCCGCGCGCGTGAATTGTTGGAATCGGGCGAGGTGGACTTGCCGCAAAACCCGGCTCCGGCCCGCGCACCGCGTGTTATTTTGGCAACGGATAAGTTGGATGTTCCTGCCGCGCCGCGCCGTTTGAGCCGCCGGGCAGATTCCCCCAAACAGGCGGAGCGCCGCGCGCCCCACAAAAAGCGCACCGCTCCGCAGCGGCTGCAAAAACAGGCGGGGGAAACACGCTTTGGCGGGCATAATGTGGCGCGGGTGGGTGCCAGTAAGCGCGCACTCAACCGCCGCCGCGCACAGGAAAAACGCCAACAAACCGCGCCCAAGAAAGGCGGGCTGAAGAGTTTTGTTAAAAAAGCCTTTAGCAAATTGTTTGGCCGCAAAAAAAAGAAGTAAGCCTCGTGTGGCCATTTGTATTATAAAATAAAGGTTTTTATTCCGCCTTCAAGAGGGGTTTGGCAAAGAAGGCTAAACCCCTCTTGATTTTGTTTTTTTTTTTTGATACAGTAGCTTTTAGTTGGGTCAGGTATCCCCATATTATAGGTTTTGGTAATCGGCCGCCGTTGCCGTTTTTACTTGCCTATCGGGAGAAAGATTATGAAAAAAATATTTTTGTTTTTTGCAGGCGTGTTCTGCACCTCGTCGGCGTTTGCCGCACCTGCTACCATCAAAAACACTATGAAAATGGTAGCGTATTTCCCTGTGCCGTATGTGGCGTATGATACGGTATCTGCCTCCCAATCTTTAGACTTGGGC
>CAKUDJ010000055.1 GCA_934644855.1 uncultured Elusimicrobiales bacterium | reverse complement strand
GCGAGGGCGACAAAACCACCCTGCAAGCGGCGCTAACCAACTTAACCAAGCGGAAAATAACCGCGCAGGTGGAGCTGAACATTCAGCAAAACGGTATTGACGCCAAAGAGATTTTCGGCATTAAAAAAGCGGTTAAAACCGTCACCGTTCCGGCGGGGCAGACCGTTTTTGCCGCGTGGGAAAGCACGGTAAATTCCACCCCGGAAATGACCGATATTACCGTGACGGCCCGCGCCGGACGGCAAATGGATGCCGAGTCCAAAACTATCCCGGTTTTGCCCAGTAAAGAGCGCTTACTGGCCAGCGTAAATAAAGCCTTACAAAACGGCTCCAACACGTTGGAACTGACGGAGCTAATCCGCCAACCGCAAGCCAAGCCCGAAACCGCCGTCTTGCAAATCAACCCGAGTTTGGCCCTGAACGTATTTAACCGCGTGCCGCAACTCTTGTCCTCCCAACGGCAAGACTTGCTCAGCCTGCTCAACCGCTATGTGCCGCTCGCGGTCACGCACAGCTTTTACCAACAATATCCGGCCCTGCGGCAGGCGGCTGACAAACTGCCCAAACGCCATACGCTTACCCCGGCGTGGGACGAAACAGACCCCCTGCGCTTAACGCTGTTAGAGCAAACGCCGTGGCTGGCTATTTCCCAAGGCCGCCCGGTGCAGGAAAGCAACCTCATCAGCCTGTTTGAGCCGGAAACCGTGGCCCGCCAACAAGCCAAAACCGTAGCCGCCCTTAAAAAATATCAAAATGCGGACGGCGCGTTTACTTGGCTCCCCGGCGGAAATGACGACGAATACTTAACCCTCTACGCCTTGGATAACTTTGCGCAAGCCGCGCGGGCGCAGGCGCAACTTCCGCAAGCGATGGCTAAAAAAGCCTATACCTTTGCGGTGGCCGCCGTCAACCGCCGTTTAAGCCAAAGCAAAACGCCCGGCGAAACGGATGTGGCACACGCCCTGTATGCGGCGTATGTGCTAACCGCGTTCCCGGCGGAGTGGAACGAAGTGAAAACGGCGCGGGAAGACGTGCAAAACTGGGCGGCGTATGCCGATAAATACGCCCGCTTTATGACCCCGCTGGGCCAAACGTATGCGGCGGCGGTCTTCCACCGTTTAGGGCAGGAAGCCAAAGCCCAAAAGTATTTGGATTTGGTGCTTTCCCGCTTGCAGGACGACCCGCTGACCGGCGCGCACTTTGCGCCGGAACCCCAAAGTTGGGTCTGGTACCGCGACACGCTTTCCACCCAAACGGCCACCCTGCAAACGCTGTTGGAAATCCGCCCGCAGGCCCCGCAAACGGCGGCTATGGCCCGGTGGCTCTTGTTTAACGGCAAAGCTACCGTTTGGGAAAGCCCCCGCTCGGCCGCCCAAGCCGTTTTTGCGTTATTAAATTATATGAACCAAAAAGGCTTTTTAAGTGAGTCCGCCCACTATACTTTACATTGGGGCCCGGTGCAGGAAAAAATCACACTCCAACCGTTAGACTTTGCGGCGGACCCGCGCTACACGCGCCGCAGCGGCCTCACCAAAGAGTTATACACGGCCCAAATTACCAAACAGGGTGGGGCGGAAGATTTTGCCTCCCTGTCCGTGGTGTATTCCACCCCCAAGACTGCGGCCTCGCCCAAAGGGGTCATTCAGGTCACGCGGGAATACTTCTTAAAATACACGCAAGAGGGAGAGCCCAAATTGCGCCGTTTGGAAGACTTAACCCCGGTACAGGCGGGCGACGAAGTGGAAGTGCATTTAACCCTCACCGCGGACAGCGCCTTTGACTATGTACTGCTTTCGGACCCCAAACCCGCCGGATTTGAAAGTGATTCGCTCCTGTCCGGCTGGACGGCAGAGCCGCTGCCTATGTATCAGGAAAATAAAGAGGCTTCCACCCGGTTTTATTTGAACCGCGTGCCTGCGGGGACCTTTACCCTCACTTATGTATTGCGGCCAGGTACCGCCGGAGAATACCGGGTGCCTGCCACGCAGGTGCAATCCATGTACGCGCCGGAATTTGGCGCACACAGCGCGGCCGAAACCCTGTATGTAAATTAAACAGGTTTTACTTAACACCCCGCCCTTTGCGGCGGGGCTTTTTTATTGTCTTTTCCGCGTACAGAATATACTATAATAAAGAAAATAAATAGTAAGGAGTTTATATGCCACCCGTTTTGGAGTTATGTTCCCCTGCGCAGGGATTTTTAAGACCGTTAGAGCAAGTGCCGGACCCGGTATTCAGCGAACACATGCTAGGCAACGGCTTTGCCATAGAACCGTCCGAGGGCATTTTGTATGCTCCCTTTGCGGGAACCGTCAGCAATATCAATAAAAATGCCCATGCGCTGATACTCACCCAAAACGGCTTTGAAATTCTCCTGCACATTGGGTTGGAAACGGTGGCCCTAAAAGGCCAAGGCTTTGAAGTATTGGTACAAGAGGGGCAAAGCGTGTCCTGCGGGCAGGCGCTGATTCGCTTTGACCTGGCCGCCCTCAAAAATGCGGTGCCTTGTTATTGGATTATGTGTACCGTCACAGCGCCGGAAGCGGCCCCGGTGGCGTTAAGCGCCCCGCGCGCCGTAAAACCCGGGGAAAAAGTAGCCGTAGCCGGAGCGCAGGAATTTCCTGCCGCCGCCACGGACGCGCCGGAAAATGCCCCCGCGTTTGACAGCGCCCCCATTACCATTACCAACCCCAACGGGTTGCACGCGCGTCCGGCAGGCGTATTGGCCCGCTTGGCCGCTAAATATGATTTTCCTATTTTAATTGTTTATAACCAAACGGAAACCAACGCCAAAAGCACCGTCAGCATTATGGCTTTAGCCTTGGAAAAGGGATCCGCTATCCAACTGCGCGCCCGCACGGCGGACGAACAGGCCGCCCAAAGCGCACTAACCGCACTTACGCAAGCACTAACAGACGGCCTGGGGGAAACGCCCTGTAAATGCGTTTCAAAACCCGCGTTGGATTTTTCCCGGGCGCTGACGCTAAAGGCCTTATCGTGCGGGGGCGGTTTTGCCCACGGCCCGGCCTGCGTCTATACGGCCGGGGAAATCCCGTTTGAAGAAAACGCCCAAAACCCCGCCTTGGAACAAACGCGCTTAAACGAAATTATGACCCAACAGGAAGAAATTTTGCAGGAAGAAATTTCCCACGCTTCTTCCACCGCCGCGCAGGACATTTTGCAAGCGCATTTAGGCTTACTGAAAGACCCGTTTTTACTTTCCCACGCGCAAAAAATCATAGCGCAGGGCAAAACGGCCGCATTTGCGTTTAACGAGGCTATCCGCGCCAGCGTGGAACTCCTCAAAAAAACCAAAAACCGCTTTTTAATGGAGCGCATTGCGGACCTGAAAGACTTACGCAAGCGCGTGCTTTTGGCGCTTAACGGGCAAAGCGCGGCCCTGCCGGCTTTTCCGGCCGGGTGCGTGATTTTTGCCGAAGATTTACTCCCCTCGGACTTGGCCTTTTTAGAAGGCCGCGTAAGCGGCGTGGTCTTGGCCGCCGGCTCGCCCACCGCCCATGTGTGCATTATGCTGCGCAATATGGGCCTGCCCGCGTTAGCCTGCGCCGGGAAAGAAGTGCTGCAAATCCCCGCAGGGAGTGACACGTTTATAGATGCCGCCCAAGGCACTTTATACATTAATCCCTCCGCGCCGGACCGCGCCCGCCTGCTGACGGAAATGGACTCCGCCCGCCTGCAACTGGAGCAAGACAAACAAGACGGGCAGGAACCTGCCTTAACATTAGACGGCGTGCGTATTACCGTAGGCGGCAATATCTGTAATGAAAAAGAAGCCCTGCAAGCCTATCAAAACGGGGCGGATTCCCTGGGGTTAGTGCGCACGGAACTTTTATTTTTGCAAAACCAAACCCATGCCCCCAGCGAGGACGAACAACTGCGGCAGTATCAAGGCATTGTAAACGCCATGCACGGGCGGCCCGTCACTTTACGCACGCTGGATATTGGCGGAGATAAGCCGGCGCCGTATCTCACCCTGCCGCCAGAAGAAAACCCGGTTTTGGGCATACGCGGGGTGCGTGCGTACGGAACCAACAAAGAGGTATTTTTATCCCAACTGCGCGCCATGTTGCGCGTGCAACCCGCCGGGCAAGTGCGCATTATGATTCCCATGGTGGGCTTTGTAAGCGAAGCCCAAGCCTGCCGCCGTTTAATAGAGCAGGAAAAACAGGCCCTCGGCATACAGGCCAAAGTGGAAACCGGCATTATGGTAGAAGTACCGTCGGCCGCTTTACTGGCCGAACAGTTTGCCAAAACAGCGGATTTTTTCTCGTTAGGAACGAACGATTTAACCCAATATACCCTGGCCATAGACCGCGGCCACCCGCTGTTAGCCGCCCGCGCCGACCACCTGCACCCGGCCGTACTGCATTTAATTGCACTCACCGGGCAGGCGGCCCAAGCCGCCCATATTCCCGCCGCCGTTTGCGGGGCCATGGCGGGCGATACGGACGCCGTCCCCTTGCTTGTGGGGTTAGGGATAACGGAACTGGCCGTTTCCGCCGGAGCGATTGGCAAAATAAAAGCGTTGGTGCGGCGCTTAAACGCGGCGGATTGCCGGGCATTGGCCCAACAGGCACTTATCTTGCCGGATGCACAAGCCGTGCGGGAACTGGTGCGCCACCATTTCAGTAAATAGGAGAAACTTTTATGATACTGCTAAAAACATTTTTTTCTGCCGTCGGGCGCGGGCTCGTTCAACTGGGCAAAGCGCTCATGCTGCCTATTGCCGTGCTGCCCGTGGCCGGGCTGATGCTGCGTTTAGGCCAGCCGGATTTACTGAATATTGCCTGCCTGGCTTCAGCCGGGAATGCGGTATTCAGCAACCTGCCCATTATTTTTGCGTTGGGCGTGGCTACCAGTTTTGCGCGCGAACACCACGGCGCGGCCGCCTTGGCGGCGTTTGTGGGGTATGTGATTCAAACGGCGGCTTTTAAGGCGTTGGACCCCGCCGGAGATATGGGCGTTTTAGGCGGCATTATTGCCGGGGTTTTGGCGGGCGCATTATATAACCGCTACCACGATATTAAACTGCCCCCGTATTTGGCTTTTTTCGGCGGGCGGCGCTTTGTGCCCATTATTACCGGGGCGGCGTGTTTACTGGTAGCCGTACTGGCGTATTTTATATGGCCGTTTGCCGGGCGGCTGATTGGCGCGTTTGGCAACTGGACCATTTCGTCCGGCAATATCGGGTTATTCTGCTACGGGGTAGCCAACCGCCTGTTAATTCCGCTCGGCTTACACCACATTATGAATAATTTGGTCTGGTTCCAATTTGGGGACTTCGCCACCTTGCAAAACGGCGTGCAAACCGTCGTTCATGGGGATTTGACCCGCTTTTTTGCCGGAGACCCCACCGCCGGAGCGTTTATGGCGGGGTTCTTCCCTATTATGATGTTCGGCCTGCCTGCCGCGTGTTTAGCCATGATTACCACCGCCAAAACCGCCGGCAAAAAAGCCACGGCAGGGCTGTTATTATCTATCGCCCTGACCTCTTTTTTAACAGGCATTACGGAGCCGATAGAATTTTCGTTTATGTTTTTGGCCTTTCCGCTCTATATTATCCACGCGGTACTGACCGGGCTTTCCATGGTTGTTATGAACATATTGCAAGTAAAACTGGGGTTTACCTTTTCGGCCGGATTGTTTGATTATTTATTAAGCTATGGCCTGGGGCGCAACGGGCTTTATTTACTGCCGGTGGGCCTGGCGTACGGCGCGTTGTATTACGCGCTGTTTGTGTGGGTCATAAAAAAATGGAATCTGCCCACCCCCGGGCGGGAAGAAAGCGCCGCACCGCAGCCCGCCGCCGCTTTAGGCACCGTCCCGCAACAGGAGCCGCAAGCCGCCCCGCAAGCCCAAACCGCCGCCCCGCAACCGCTTTCCCGCGCGGCAGAGTATATTGCGGCGTTGGGCGGCAAAGCCAACATTAAAACCTTAGATTCCTGCGCTACGCGCCTGCGTCTGGAAGTGTTTAACAATGATTTGGTAGATACCGCCGCCCTCAAACAATTAGGGGCCCGCGGCGTTGTAAAAGCGGCCGGCGGCATGGTGCAGGTAGTGATTGGGCCGGACGTGGAATTAATCAGTGCGGAAATCCAACACCATTTGCAACAGGACACCCCATGCGCCTAATTATTCCGGCTTGTTCCCCGGGCCAATGGGCCGCCCGGTACATTCAAAAAACGGCCCTGGCGTTTTTTAAGAGCCACCCGGCCCAACGCTTTACGCTGGGGCTGCCCACCGGGGGACCGGAGGAAG
>CAKUDJ010000054.1 GCA_934644855.1 uncultured Elusimicrobiales bacterium | reverse complement strand
GAAAAGTTGCAATTCTTCTTAGAAGAAAATAAAAATGTTGCAACCAACATAGTTGAAAAAATGCTTAAAAGTAAACTGGTAGCGCTGTTTGTCACATTGTACGCGCGGGGAGTGTACCGCCGGGCCTTTGCCCGTATTTAACAAATGGTAATGCAGGGCGGCCGCGTCCGTCACTTTGCCCATGGCCCCGCCCAACGCATCAATTTCCCGCACGATTTGCCCCTTGGCAATCCCGCCGATAGACGGATTGCAGGACATTTGCGCCACCGTATCCAAACTTTGGGTAAGCAGGAGCGTTTTGGCCCCGGTTTTGGCGGCAATCAGGGCGGCCTCGCACCCGGCGTGCCCGCCCCCTACCACTACCACATCATACACTTCATCACAAATAAACATTTATTTCCCCATGCAAAAAGTGGAGAAAATGACGTCTAATACGTCGTCCGGCGTCACTTCTCCGATTAAATCTTTCAGCCCGTTTAAGGCCGCGCGGATATGCTCCGCATAAATTTCGCCCCCGGCTTGCGCCGTTAAGCGCCGCTGGGCCATTTCCAATTCCGTTTGCGCCCGCAGGACGGCCTCGTATTGGCGCAAGTTGGAAATCATTACGCCGTCCTCGGCCACGGCCGTTGTGAGCCCTTGGGTTAAGGCTTGTTTTAATTCGTCCACGCCTTGCCCGGTTTTGCAGGATAATTTTACCGTTATAAAATCCCCGGTGCCCGGGTTCCACGCACCCGTGTTGTTGTTTTCCAAAAGGGCATCTTGTTTGTTCAATACTAAAACGGTTTTCTTGTGTTCTTCCAACACGTCCGCCCACAAGGCTTTTTCCTGCGGGGTGGGCGCGCGGGAGGAATCCGCCACCATAATTACCGCATCCGCCGCGCGCATGGCTTTTACGCTGCGTTTCATCCCCTCTTGTTCGGCGGGGTCTAAGGCGTGGTCCCGTATGCCGGCGGTATCGGTTAAAATAATTTTGCGGCCGTTTATGTCCAAGGTTTCTTCTATGGTGTCGCGCGTGGTGCCGCTCTGGGCCGATACAATGGCCCTGTCAAACCCCACGAGCGCATTAAGCAGGCTGGATTTGCCCGCATTGGGCGCGCCCACAATGGCCACTTTTAAGCCCTCTTTAATAAACTTTCCGACGGAAAATGTATCCGCCAACCGCGCCAAATCCGCCACACATTGGGCCAGTTCCCCCTGCACATAGGTATCGGCCAAAGGGGTCATTTCTTCGTCCACGTCATCTAAACGGACCTCTATTTGCGCCAACAAATTGGTTAATGTTTTTTTGACGTTTTCCAAGCGCTTGGATAGCCGCCCGTCCAGGGAGCTCATAGCCATTGCGTGAGCCTCTTTATTGCCGGAGGCGATTAAATCACAAAGGCCCTGGGCTTCCAACAAATCCATTTTGCCGTTCAAAAATGCCCGGTAGGAGTATTCCCCCCGCCGCGCAGGCACCGCCCCGGCCCGGCATAAAAGTTCTAACACCCGCCCGCGGATATAGGGCGAACCGTGCAACGCAAACTCTACTACGTCTTCCCCGGTAAAACTGTGCGGCGCCTTAAAATAAGTGACCAGCGCACTATCCAACACGGCCTCTCCGTCCATAATGCGGCACAAAGTTTGGCGGCGCGGCTGCCAAAGTTGGCACGCCGGGCACAAAACTTGGGTAATAGCTAACGCCTGCGGGCCCGATAAACGGACCACAGATACGGCACTTTTTCCTTCCCCGGTCACGGGAGCACAAATAGTAGTTTGCATAGACATATATATTTTACCTTTTTTTGCCCCGTTTTGAAGGGTTTTTATATAGGGAAATTTGCTTGTGTGTGAACTTTCCAAAAAAGCTATACTTTTTATATGAAAAAAATTTATTTGCTAGCCGGCATTTTTTGCCTGGCAGGTGTGCTGAATGCCGCCCCTGCCGCTACCCGTGCGAAAGCTAAAAAAGTTTCCGCCCACGCCCCCAAACGGGCCAAAGCTACGGCCAAAGTAAAGCAGCAACCTGCCGTTTCTGCCGTTCAATTTGCCCTGCCCACGGTGCGCCGCGGGGACACCTGGACCACCGCCGATTATACGGGAACCCCGCTTTTAGTGGCGGTGGTAAGTTCCGGCTGCCCGCATTGCCAAAAAACGCTCCCGCAGTTGGAAGAAGCCCGCAAAGCCCTGCGTAATGTGCAATTTGTAGCGGTATTTACGGACGGCGCGCCCCAAAAACCCCTGGCCCTCTTAAAAAAAGATAACTTACGGTTTGATGCCGTATACAACGGGGTTGCGGTTGCCCGCCAGTTCAAGGTAGACGGCGTGCCCATGTTATTTTTATTGGATGCCAAACACCAACTGATTAAAACCTTTGACGGCTACTCCGCCACCCGCGTGAAAGAATTAAAAACCGCCGCCGGAAATTTGGAAAAAGAAGTTTCTATGGTTTCTTTGGAGGGAAAATGAAAAAAGTATTAGTCATTACCGGCAGCCCGCGCCAACTGGGTAATACGGCCATATTGGCAGATGCGCTTATCCAGGGGGCCAAAGCCGCCGGGCACCAGGCGGATGTGTTTGATTCCCCCTTTCACCCGGTGTTGCCCTGCAAAGCCTGCAACCAATGCTGGAGCCAGGGCGAGCCGTGCGTGTTTGACGACGGGTTCAAATTATTGGCGCCCAAACTGGAAGAAGCAGACGTGCTTGTTTTCTGCACGCCGCTCTACTGGTTCAATATGAGCGCGCAATTAAAAGCGGTGGTGGATAAACTGTATGCGTATATGTCCGCCAACGCCAAACGCAAGCTGAAAGTAAAAGAAGCCGTTTTGCTGGCCTGCGGCGAAGGCACCGAAAAAGACGGCGATTTTGACGGCCTAAAAGCCACCTATAAAAGCATTTGCGATTATTTGGGTTGGCAAGACCGCGGCATGGTGTTAGCCGGAGCCTGTAATGAAAAAGGCGCCGTGATTAACACGCCGTACCTCAAGCAAGCGCAAGCCTTGGGTAAAACCCTATAAAAGATTGTTTTGTAAAAAAGCCCGGGGGGTTGCCCTCGGGTTTTTTTATGAACTTACATAAGGGCCGCCCCGCGCATGGGCGCTACTTACAAGACTTTTTTACCGTAGCGCGCTCGTGCGAAAGCAACCATTCTTTTATTTTTAAGCCCCCTGCGTACCCCGTCATACTTCCGCCGGCCCCTATAACACGGTGGCACGGCACCAAAATACAAATGGGGTTTTTATTATTGGCCATACCCACCGCCCGGCACGCCCGGGGCCTGTTAATAGCCGCCGCAATTTGCCCGTAAGAACGGGTCTGCCCGTAAGGAATATCCAGTAAAGCCCGCCAAACCGCCTGTTGAAAGGGGGTTCCCGCCAAAGCAAGCGGGACACTAAACCGGGTGAGCGTACCCGCAAAATACGCTTGCAACTGCCGGGCCGCCAACCGCGCAACGGGAGAATTGGGCGCACTCGCCGCAGTACCCGCGGGCGCAAACCGAACCGCCGTTAAACACGCGCCGTCATCTTGAATTTCAAGCGCCCCCACCGGGGAAGAAACAAAACAAATGTTGTTTATCATACACCTAAAAAATTGTACCATTTCCGTCCCGCCCGCGCGCTAAAAATCCTATAATACTCCTATGCCTATTTGTTTCCCGCCCGTAGTGGACGAACACACCGTTTTTATGGTTATTGGCAGTATGCCGGGTGCGGCCAGCCTGGCCGCCCAAGCCTATTACGCCCACAAGCGCAACTTGTTTTGGCCGTGCGTGTTGGCCGCGTTCTCCCCCGGAACTCCACCCAAAAATTACGCCGATAAACTGTCCGTTCTGCTTGCAAACGGCGGCGGGCTTTGGGATGCGCTGTCCTCTTGTGAGCGCGCCGGCAGTTTGGACGTGCACATCCGCCAAGCCGTCCCGAACGATTTTTTATCCCTTTTCGCCCGGTATCCGGCTATAAAAACGCTTCTTTTTAACGGTACCGCCGCCCACAAATACTTTGTGCGCGCATTCGGGCAGCTGCCCGGCAAAACGTATATGCTACTGCCGTCCACCAGCCCCGCTAACGCCGCCCTTTCCCCCCAACAAAAAAGCGCGCTGTGGGTCAGCGCGCTACGCAAAGCATCACAAGGGCATAATTAACGGTACATAATGGCGCGAAATTCCGCCGTTTTGTTAATATCCTTAAACATCCACCCTTTTTGGTCTTCGTCATATAACGCATCAAAATTGCGGAAGTTGTGCTTAATGGCTTTTTCCAAATACTGGTAGGTGTTCTTTTTATCCCGCTTGTTGAGCCAATACACGCCCGCCAAGTTGACATAAGGCGTAGGGGCGGATTCGTCCAACTTAATGGCGTTTTCCAAATCATGCCGGGCCTCGTTCCACTTTTTTAAGTTCAGGTACGCATACCCGCGGTTATTGTAGGGAATGGACCATTTGGGATTAATTTCTATGGCTTTGTTATAATCGGCCACGGCATTTTCAAAATCTTTCATTTCTTCATATACAAGTCCCCGGCGGTTGTAATAGGCGGCCTCTTTGGTTTCCAGGGCCAGGAGCGCGGTGTAATCTTCCAAGGCGGCGGGCAAATCTTTCATTTCCTTAAACGTGTCCCCCCGCCGGAGCCAAGATTGCGCATACGCGGGGTTGCGGTTGATGGATTTACTGTAATAAGAAACGGCTTCGTCCAAGGCGCCGCGCAGCTGTTGGATGCGCCCCAACATATAATATACTTCCGGGTCGTCCGGCGTGCGTGCGGCCAGGGAGAGCAGTTCCCTGCGGGCGTTATCATATTTATAAGCGCCCATATAGGCTTTGGCCAACGCCAAGGAACCGGCCGCCGTCGGTTTGCGCTTGCCCCAGTATTTTTTATAATCGGCAATCGCCGCGTTGTATTTGGAAAGTTTCATTTCGGTCCGGGCGCGGTAAAGGTAAAAATCACGGTAGGATTTATTTAAGCTAATGGCGCGGCTTAAATCCGCCTCGGCCGACGGCCAACGCCCCATATCCATATAAACCAGCGCGCGCGCATAGTAAGAAAACGCCCAATTTGGGCTTAATTTGATGGTTTGGGTGTAGTCTTCCACCGCCTGTTTATAGCGGCCCAACGCGCGGTAAGCATCCCCCCGCAAATGGTACGCCTTGCGGGTTTTGGGTGATTTTTTGATGAACGCATTTAACAATTTGATTTGTTTGGCAGGGTCCTTTTCCGCCTGAATTTGCGTTAAAGCGGGCGACGCCGCCTGACACATGCCCGCCAAAAACAATAAAATGCCACACACAACTACACGCATATTACCTCCCTATACATAAAGCCAGTAAATTGAGCCCCGCAAAAGCGGCTCCGCACAAATACAAAATCCACAATAAAGCAGAACAAATCAACCGTAAATTTAAGAAAATCGCCCCCACCAACGTTGCCCGGCTGGCAAAAACGGCGCTCATACTTACCGTGGCGCCGGAAAACTGCATGAGCCGCGCCACTAAGACGGAGCGCGCGGAGAACGTCAGCAAACTTAAAAAAACCGCCGCCGCCGCGCCGGGCACGGAGCGCAACTTATATGTTTTGAGCAGGGCGGCCACTTCCACGATACTGTTTTGCATCAGCACGCGGGCTTGGTCTTTGGCGAGGCCCTCGTCCATATTTTCAATTTTTTGGGCTAAGTTTTCTTTCACCGCCGCAAAAAACGCATATAATAAATCTTCCACCTTGGCACATACCGCCCGCATGGCAAAAACGCCCGCCGTGCAAAATGTATAGACGAGAGCGGCCAAACCATACCAAAACAGGAGCCAGCTTCCCCACGCGGCCAATAGCCAAGGGGCGTTTTCAAACGGACCGGAAGTAAAGCGGAAAACGGCCAATCCCCCCACCATAAAAACGGCGCTGCCCCACAACAAATGCGGCAAAAAGACCTCCCGCAGCGCCCTCATCAAAAATTGGAGAACGCCGGAAAACGCTTTTTGGACGGGGGCGTTAATCGTCATGATGGCAATGGCCGCAGCACCCGTGGCAGACGTGCCCGCCTTTCCCCTTTTGCACCGACGGCACATGGGAGGAAACTTTTACCATTTTACCCGTTTTTTTATCAAAAACATAAGTTCCGGTATTATTTTCTTTCATACCTGTATTATAGCAGTTTGCTTGAACTGCTGCCGCCGAAAAATGCTATAATAAATATGTTCTAAATATTTTGCGGTGTTAAAAATAAAAAACTTGAAACACAAAACAAAAAATGTTAGAATAAATGAGTAGTGATTAATCCGTGAAGTAAAAATCCGATTTAAGCGCCCATAGCTCAATGGATAGAGTGTCAGCCTGCGGAGCTGA
>CAKUDJ010000053.1 GCA_934644855.1 uncultured Elusimicrobiales bacterium | reverse complement strand
TTGTTTTGATTTTACGCTTTTTACTTTGAAAAAGCCAATTTATCCTACTGTCCGGCGCAGGCCCGCCCGCGGGACTTATATATTTTAGCGGTTGTGGGCCTCTTTCAAAAAATCTTCATAATTTCTTATATAGTCGGTTTCGTCATAATGCGCGCTTGCCAATACCATTAGGACGCAATCTTTACTGAAATTGCTCATTTCACGCCAAATTAAAGGGCCATTGGTTATAAGCAACCCTTTGGTGGGGGAATCTAATTTAATAACTTGTTTTTCTGTGCCGTTATCAAGCAAAATATCACAAGAACCTGATGTGCAAACAAGTAGTTGCTGGAGTTTATAATGGGCGTGTTTCCCGCGCGTTGTATGGGGGGTGGTGCCAAAAATATAATACACTCTTTTCACTTCAAACGGAATAAGTTTAGATTCACCCTCTAACGCAATTAAAGAGCCTCTTTCGTCCCCTAAAACGGGCAGGGTAATGAGTTGGATATTTTGTATCATTTTGGATTCTCCAAATACCATTTTACTGTTTTTACAATACCTGTATCAAAATTTTCTTATGCTTGCCGGGCCGTTTGGGGTTTTGGGGTGGCGGCTGGGGCATAAGGAATCAAATGGGAGCCAATACATCCGGCTCTGCCTGCGGTTAAACCAGTTTCTTCAGGCATTGTTCCGCTCCCGTTATCCAATGAGGAATATTTAACTTAAAATCGGTTTTAATTTTATTTTTGCTTAATACAGAATACGCCGGCCGGGTGGCCTTGGTGGGGTATTCTTTGCTTAAAATGGGGTTAATTTTGCATTTGCTGCCGGCCTTGCTTAAAACATACCAGGCAAAATCATACCAACTGCAAACCCCTTCGTTTGAAAAGTGGTAAATTTGCTTGGTCCCCGGCTTAATTTGCGGCAAAATGTTTAGAATAGCCTGTGCCAAATGGGGGGCGTACGTAGGGGTACCCACTTGGTCATAGACTACATTAATTTGTTCTTTGGTTTTTCCTAATGAAAGCATGGTTTTAACAAAGTTTTTTCCATAGGGGCTATATAGCCAGGCGGTGCGGATAATTAACGCCGTAGGGGCAAAACGGAGGGCTTCTTGCTCCCCTTCCAGTTTTGTTCTGCCATACACTCCCAGGGGTGCCGTTTGGGCATTTTCCGTTATCGGTGTGTTTGATTTCCCGTCATAAACATAATCCGTGGAAATATGGATGAAGGGAATGTTTTGTTTTTGCGCTAATAAAGACAGGTTTTGCGGGCCTTGCACATTTATTTTTGCGGCAAGGGCCTGCTCGTCTTCCGCTTTGTCCACATTGGTATAGGCGGCACAGTTTATGATGCCGCTTAACGGTTGATTAAAGCCTAAAACCGCGTCTTTATCGGTAATATTCAACTCGTCCGCATCCGTAAAAAGGGCTTCTTTGGCGGTAAGTAAATCTTGAAAGCATTGGCCAAGCTGCCCTTTTGCGCCGGTAATTAAAAGCATGGGTTCTCCTTATATTTCGCAAAAGGCTGGTTCAGTTTATCTTTGGCGGATAGGTTGGATAGTGCGGTATCAATTTTCCAATCAATATGCAGGTCCGGGTCATTAAATAAAATGGCGCCTTCGCTGGCTTTGTTGTAAAAATTATCGCATTTATAAGCAAATTTGGCTGTTTGGGATAAAACGGAAAAACCATGGGCAAAGCCGCGCGGAATAAAAAATTGTTTTTTGTTTTCCGCGGATAATTCCACCCCAAACCATTGGCCGAAGGTCGGGCTGTCTTTACGCAAATCAACAGCCACATCCCATACGCGGCCCTCAATAACCCGAACCAGTTTTGCTTGGGCAAACGGCGGTTTTTGAAAATGCAACCCCCTTAACGTGTTTTGGCAGGAGTAAGATTCATTATCTTGTACGAAATCTGTATGAATACCTATTTCAGCCAGTGTATTTTTATTGTATGATTCAAAAAAATACCCTCTGTTGTCATTAAACACGCGGGGGGCTAAAACCAACAAGCCCGCGATGGGAGTGTTAAAAAAATCCATTTTTTTGGTCCTCTGGAATGTTTAGAATATTTTTGCCGTATTCTGTGTTTTTCATTATATTGGCGCGCTTGATGATTTGCTCTAAACTAACCCAACCGTTTTTATAGGCAATGGCTTCCAGGCAGGCAATTTTCAGGCCTTGTCTGTTTTCTAATGCTTCAATAAATATGGATGCTTTTATTAAATCCGCATGGGTTCCCGTGTCCAACCATGCCATACCGCGCCCCATCAGTTCAACAGAAAGTTCATTGTGTTTTAAGTACCAATCGTTTACCGCGGTAATTTCAAGCTCGCCCCGGGCGGAGGGTTTAAGGTTTTTGGCAATTTCAACAACGCGTTTATCATAAAAATACAAACCTGTCACCGCCCAATGGGATTTGGGGTTTTGCGGTTTTTCTTCAATAGAAACGGCTTTTTTGTTGTTATCAATTTCTACAACGCCGTAGGCGCTGGCATCTTTAACATGATAACCAAAAATGGTTGCGCCCGTTTTGCGGGCCGCCGCGCGTTTAACAAGCAGGGGCAAATCTTTACCATAAAAAATATTATCGCCCAAAATTAAGCAAACATTATCGTCGCCGATAAAATCCTCCCCGATAATAAATGCCTGGGCCAAGCCTTCCGGGCGCGGCTGCTCTTTATAGCAGAACGTCATGCCGTAATCACTGCCGTCCCCCAACAGTTTTTTGAAAGCAGGTAAGTCATTGGGGGTGCTAATGATTAAAATTTCTCTAATGCCGGCCAACATTAAAACGGATAAAGGATAATAAATCATCGGTTTGTCATAAATGGGGATGAGCTGTTTTGAAACCGCTAATGTTGCCGGGTATAACCTGGAGCCGGTACCGCCTGCTAATATTATTCCTTTCATATTTTACTCCTATTGTGTTAGTTTATTTCAAAATTTTTCTAAGCCGTATTTTTTATTTTTATATTCATTATTGTAAATAGAACAGCCAAATAAAACAATAATGAGTGTGCCTTTGCAAAAATGCAGCCTGAAATTATTTTTACGCCATTGTGAAAGGGCAGAAAATAATGTTTTTATCTTAAAAGCCCGGGAATCAAACTTTTTTACATCTATGTCCAAGGTCTGTAAGTGTTTATCAATTAAATAATCGGGGAAGGTGGTGTGTTTTTTTATAAATTTTCTCCAATTATACAGGTATTTATTGTATTCCGGCAAGGTAAACAGTTTGATTTTTAACAGCGGAAAACCGTTTTTTATATAATCCTTCCAATAATCTTGGATAGATTTATAGGGTAAATTGCAAAAAACTTTACAAACAAAACCGTTCTCTCTAAGCAACTTAGGTAAATGCTTTTCATAACGTGTAATAACGTCTATCAGGGTTTTTTGTTTGGTTATGGATTGCCAAAAACTTTTAATGCCTGCGTTCAAAAAGGTTTTTGTTCTAAAAACAAAAAAATGACTCCCGAAAAATTCATCATCAAAAGAATTTAATGCCCAGGCGTCCAAGCGAGAATCTTTTTCTGCTTTTTCAAAAATAGGATTCATCGGGAACAGCGGCGCAAAAACGGAATCGTTGGCAAAAATACAATAATCATACTCCAGTAGGGTGGGAATGCCTATTTTACGGATAAGTTCCTGCCAAGAGCCGAAATCATACTTTTCATGTCTGTAGGCCCAGGCATTTTTAACATACGGCTTCAATTTATCTAATTGGATTTGCGGCATATCGCAATCCGCCAAATAATAAATATCCGCAAATTCTGCCAGATGTTTCAAATAATACAAAACATAATCTGAAATAATGTTTTTCTTATGGTATCCGGCAAATAAACATATACGTTTGGGCATAAGATAAATCCTTAATTATATTGTTTGCACCTTCAAAACCGTCCGTCGGGCCGCTGCGTACCGGGCAGCCGGCACCTAAACCCGGCCCGGGGGTGTTTTAATCATTATAAACTTCCGCTTTTTTTAATGACTCCGTAAAGCAGTTCATATCAAAAATATTTACATCATTACCGGTTGACATGACGGTGGCTGCCAACGCATTATGAGAGGCAAGCCCATAGATATTTTGATAAAATATAACCGTTTTTTTATGAAAAACCGCTGTAATATGAATAACGCTTGTGTCCGGGGTAATGGTCAGCGCATTGTTCGGATGCGCAATTAAAGCAAATAAATCGCCGGGGTTGCTTGTTTCAAAATAGAAAACATTGTTTACATTTTTATAGGCGGATAACAACTCTTTTTGAAAAGGCTGATACGGAAAAATAACAGGATATAAAATGTTTGTTTCTCTAAGTTTTTTAATTAGTACATTAAAAGTTTGAGGGGAAAAACTCCTTTCTTTTATGGAACCGAAACAATTAAGAACAATATATTTACGGACGTTGTTTTTTTCTAAAAAAGCATTTAATTTATCGGCGGATTTATTATTGATTTCCAAGGTGGAATCCACAAGTTTAATGCCTATTTTGTTTAAGAAATACGCCACTCTTTCTTTAGGGCTTGGAAATAGTTTGCCGGTATGTAAAACTTTATTTTTACCGATTAACCATAGTAAAAAAGCCCAATTTTTACCTTCATAGGGGTTGTCGTCTATAACATACGTATATCTCTTAAACCTAAAAAATAAACCATAAAATAAGAAAGACAACCAACATCTGTGCGGGCGGAGTTTATGCACTTTAATGGAGTAAATATTATCAATGTCTTTCAGGGTCTTCAAAAAGGGTAAGGCGGTATATAAACAAAATACATCCACTTGAGTGGCTGCATGATGTTGTTTTATTGATTTGTAATAATCCCGCGTTAAAATAGAATCCCCAAGAGAACCTTCTCGGCGCAAAATTAATATTTTCTCTGTTTTATTCATCGCTTTTATAATCCGATTAAATTTTTGCAATAATTAAAAATATATTTAATAAATCTGGCCGGGTGCATTTGCGGGTCCGGGCTTCTGTCAAAAAAACCGAATTTGTATAGGTGGTGTTTTTTGATGGTTTGCAGCCACCAATGTTCTTTATCCGGGTGCGGCTGCCCGCCAAGTTTTAAGTATTCCCGATAAAACTGCTGCCAAGGTTCGTTCCAAGTATATGTCCAAAAACGCAACCCTCCGCCCGCACAATGGTAAATTAAAACATCTTTACATTTTTTATCTAAAAATTTTTTATTGCTGGGCAAGCAGTTGCAGAAATCGGGCAAAACTTCCGGGGGGATATTAAACTCTTGGAACATAACATTTAATACCCCTTGGTCTGGGCAGACCAGGTTTTTGAGCCACTCTACCGTCTTTTGATAACACCAGGCGGCCAATTCTTTGCGCTGCGGAATATTTTTGCTAAATAAAATTACGCCGGAATTATAGCACGGTACCGTCATATCATACTGCGGCAGCGGCTTAATAAAATTTTTGGTAATTAAGTTTAACCCTTTTTGGCTGTCTTTGCACAGGGCAATGCTGTTGGTATTGCCAAAATTGTTAAAAATATAAGACAGGTCCCCGCCTACCATCACGTCTACATCCATATATAAAATTTTTTCATAGGAATCCAACAAATTAAAAATTTCGTAGCGGGCAAAGGCAAGTTGGGTGAAATTTTTGAAATTTATGTCATTAAAATCGGTTTTTAAGGGGAATTGATATTCCACAATTTTACAGGGTAAAATTTTATTCAGCAAGTCTTTGTCTTCTTGGGCAAACCCCTGTTGATAGATTAAAATATCTGTTTCCTGCAAGAGGGCGGTATTGTATTTTTTGAAACTTAAAAGCGCAACAGCCAAAGTGAAAACAAACTTTTTATTGCAACTGAAAAATATTGCTTTATCTTTCATACATAGACCTCTTTTTTCAAAAATATCAAAGCTTTAATGTGTTGCAGGAAAAATTTATATCTTCCGCCGCTTTTTATTACTTACATATATGGATATTGTACCACATATTCAGTTTGTATTTTGGCGTTTTAATCCTACGCATTCTGTCCGGCCGCGGGGGAACCTGTCAAGCCACGCTAAAACCCTGTGTAAACGGTTTTTTGGGCCCTGCTGGAACACAAAACAAACCCCCGGTATGGGCCGGGGATTTGGATGAAACAAAAATATTTGTTATTTCCAACGCAAATGGTAGGTTTCTGCCCACAGTTGCGCCTCTTTTAGCGTATTATTTAGCATTTCCTGGCTAATAAGGGGGGCTTCTTTAGGATATTGTTTATGCAATTCTTGCATGGCGTTAAAATAGTCCAAGATAATTGCTCTTACGCCCCCTTGCTGATATAAACGCAGCTGACGGTTCATATCATGAAATGTTCTTTCGTAGTTCGGGTTTCCGTGGAACGGGTGGATAATGCCAGGGGCATCTTTTTGCATATTGCCCAGTTGTATAGGGTAAGGT
>CAKUDJ010000052.1 GCA_934644855.1 uncultured Elusimicrobiales bacterium | reverse complement strand
TCGTAAAGCCTTCCAGTTCAACAGGTTGCGTTTGGGTGTTTTGGGCGGATAATGTTTTCATTTGCGCGGCTACGGCCTGTTGGCTGCCGGAGGCTGCCGGCGCCGTTGCTTTCAGGCCTTCGCTTATTACCCAACCGATTAAAGCAAACCACAATACAACGGGCGTCAAAATAACTAAAATGCTTAAAATTAAACACCCGGGGCGGAACGGTTCTTGCGGCAAAGGTTGGCCGTCCGGCTGGTAGCCCGCGTTTACTACATAAGTGGTGGCAATGAAATCATGCAGGGCTTGGCGTTTTTTGGTAAAAGCCGCCATAAAAAAACCAAAATACAAAATGGTGTAAGAAATAATTTTGGAGAAAGTCCGCCCGGTGGCGCGCGCAAAGCTGATACGTTGGCCTTTTTCGTCCACTACTTTAATACCCATGGCCATTTTGCCTAAGGTAGCCTGTTTGGCGCTGCTTTCCATAAACGCATAGTAGAGCCAAAAAAACAGGGCCGATACCACATTAAGTACCATAATAAAGCCGTATGCGGAAAACAGGGCGGAAATAGATTCCGGTGACGGATTGGCATTCATGGCGCTTAATATTTTCGGCGCAAACAGAGCCGCCCCCACGCCAGAAAGAATCATGGATGGGAAAGCAACAATGATGGAGTCTATCATAAAAGCGACTAAACGCCGCCAAAAAGAAGCATAAACGTTTTGCATCAAATTCTCCTTAATTTAGATATGAATACTTTTTTATTATACTTTTTTTACGGAGGAATGCCACAAAATAAAAATATCCCGCGCAGGCGGGATATAAATACAAACGGCGGCCAAAAAACGCTATTTGCGCGGTTTTTTGAAGCAGCGGCGGCAACGGGCCTGGTAGGCGTCCGTAGTGCCTACCACAATGCGTTTTTTGTCTTTGCTGATGCGTTGGCTGAAGCTGGCCGGGTTGCCGCATTTGGTGCAAACCGCCAGGTTTTTGGTCACATATTCCGCCTTGGCCATCAGGGTTGCGGTCACTTCAAAGGGTTCGGCGCGGTAATCGGTATCCAAGCCGGCTACAATCACGCGTTTGCCGGCGTTGGCTAACTTTTCGCAAACCTCTACAATGCCTTTATCAAAAAAATTCACTTCGTCTATGGCTATGACTTGCGTGTCTTTGGCTATAAGCGGCAAAATATCTGCCGAGGATTTAACACAGGTGGCGGCCACTTTGTTTTGGTTGTGGCTCGTAATGCTGTCTATGCCGTAGCGGGTATCTATCTTGGAATTAAACAACTGCACTTTTTGCTTGGCAATCAGCGCCGTGCGTACGCGGCGGATGAGCTCTTCCGTCTTGCCGGAAAACATACAGCCGCAAATCACTTCTATCCAACCTTGTTTATGGTAAATAAGCGGGTTTGCCATTTTTATTTTTCTCCTTTACATATCCCTTAAATCATTTTCGGCGCGCCACGGGTACCAGTATTGGTCTTCCTGCAAGGCGCGTTTTTTGCGCGGGTCGCCGCCGCATAAAATGTTGATACGGAACGCAAACGACAGGTTTTGGTTGCGGTCCCGTACGGTCAGTTCCAGGCGTGCATCGTGGAACGTGCGGGAAACGCGCAGCATTTTGTTGAATCCCACAAAACTTTGGTTTTGAATTTGAAAATCAATCCCTCCGTCTATAAACCAGTTGGGGTTATCGGGGCGGATACCCAGGGAGGTGGTAAATGTGTAGCGGTCCGAATAAGTGCGGTACTGGGAGGAAAAATCTTCGTGATTGGCAAAGTTATTGAGCCCAAAGCCGATAATCTGGCGCTTGTAAATAAAGTCCAACTGGGTGATGAATGCCTGGTTTTTTTCTTGCAAGTCATAAATGTCTTGCACAAAAAAGCGGAAGTTGCCGCTGGGAGAATTGTAGCCGCCCTCCAGTAATAACGGCTCCACGCGGGATTTGAGGTGTTCCCAACCCAGTTCCCGTTGTACCCCGGTTTGCAGGTTGGTGGTGGTATTGGCTAAATTAAACCCGGTTTCAAAACGGACATAGGTGTTTAAGGTGGGGCGGTAGTAATTGGACAGATACACCTTGTTGCGTTCTTCGCCCCTATCCAATGATTTATGGTCCGTTGTCACCGTATTGGTGGAGAGGCGTTTGGTGTAGCGGTAGCCAAAATCCGTAGTGCCCAGGAGCGTTTCGGTCTGTACGTTTAAGTCCGTGCCGATTCTGCCCACCCACGAATCTTTAGATTCGTATTGCGGGTCCGCAAAGGTGACGGTTTGGTCGTAAAATACAGAGGGGGTAAAGGTCAGTCCGCGCGCCAAACGGACGGCTTTTTCGGCCGTCCAGCGGGCGTTCCCGGAGCGGCGGAACGATTCTTCCATATAGGAAGTATTATCAAATCCGGCTTCTACCCGGTGGGAAAACCCCAGTAAATTAACCGGGTGGAGCATATATTTTATTTCCGGCAGGGTGCGGGTTTGGGCAATAAACTTCATTTTGTTCCAATCGTAAATATCCTGTTGGTCATAGCTCACACGCAGGGTGGAACGCCGCGTTTGGCGGGATGCGGAAACGTTTGTTTGTTGGTCCGGCATAAAAATATACGGGTTGCCGCGGAAGAAGGAATCGTTAAAGTACGGGTCGGACACCATGCGGAATTGCGTTTGCAACTGGTACAGGGCGCCGTGCTCGTTATTTAAGTGGTCGGACGAGTCCGCCATTTCCCACCAGTAGCCGCCGCGCACGCCCCAACGGTTGGTTTCTTCTTTCCCCAGTTCCACGGGGCTGGCGTTATCGTGAATATAATAAAATTCCCCGGTACCTTGCAGGGTGGGGGTGGTCACGGCCATCAGTTCCGTGCCCATACCCAGGCCGGATTTGGTGTAATAATCTAAATTTAACTTGGGGCGGAAACCCAAAACAGGGTCAAATACGGTGGACGTTAATACGCCGAAGCCGATTTTTTTGCTTTGGGTAAAATCCACATGGGTGGTAAACGGTTTTTGGGATTCCAGCGAGCGCCAAAATACCGGCACATACAATACCGGGAAACCGTCCAAACGCATAACGGCATTGGTGCCGAAAACACGCTTTTCGGGCGAAACGGATAATTTGCCGACGGAAAGCGTGTAGTGCGGGTCCGGTTTGTCACAGCAAGTAAGGGTGGCCCCGCGCAGGACTTCTTTACCGTTTTTAGAGGATATTTCTTTGGCGTTAATCACGCGCAAGGGCGGGTACTGCGTGGCTATGTTGTGGGCGGTAAAATCTTTGGTGGTGTAATTGACGGACATATCCTGCCCGGTCAACGTGGCGTCCGCCGTTTTTACCGTCATAGTGCCTGCGGAGGAAATTTGCGTTTTGGCCTGGTCCAGCGTAATATCTTCCCCCGTCACTACGCGGTGTTTTTTGTCTTTTGTTTCCTGCGTAATAACCACATTTCCTTTTAAGTTTACTTTTTTGGAAATAGGGTCCACGCTGGCGTTGTCGGCCGTAAAATAAATAAATCCGTCCTGCCCGGGCGGGGCAGGCAGTTTTTGGTCCTGCGCTAATGCGAGGGCCGGGCAAAGAACTGACAGAATAACTAAATAATGTAATTTCATGCGTTTTTAGTAGCTTGGTGTATGGCGTACAAAGCGGCCCCAATCCCGCCGATATTCGGGTGCGTGGATGTGAGGAGCTCAAGCCGTTTGAACGGAGTTTTGATTTGTTGGTTTTCCAATACTTGTTTTAAGGCCGGCATAAAGTAAGTGGCCGCTCGGGATACGCCCCCGGCCAAAACCACCGTGTCTATATCTAACGTCAGCACCACGTTGGCAATGCCAATGCCCAAATAAAACCCGGTATCTTGCCATACTTTTAAGGCCGCCGGGCAGCCCTTCTCGGCCGCGCGGGAAACCAGTTCAATCTTAAAATCTTTTTCTTGGCGGACCATTTGGGCCAGGGTGGATTGCGGGTGTTCCTCTACGGCTTGCCACACGCGGCGCTTAATGCCAATCGTGCCCACAAAAGCCTCCAGGCAGCCGTGCGCGCCGCAACCGCACAAAGGCCCGGTGCGGGTATCGGCAATTTTGGTGTGGCCGATTTCGCCCGCCGTACCGTTGGAGCCTTGGTAAAGTTCATGGTTGATAATTAACCCGCCGCCGACGCCGGTTCCCAACGTGACCACCAATACATTGCTGCCTTTGCGGTTTAATTCTTTTTCGTACACGCCCCAAGCGGCCAGGGTGGCGTCGTTGGCTACCACGGGTACAATGCCGGTCAACTCTTTTAGGATACGGGCCATGGGCCAATTGGCCACGTCCTTAAATTTAAGGTTGGGGTTATAGCGCAGCACCCCGTTTTGGTTATCCACATCCCCGGGCGCCCCCACGGCCACGGCCACTTTTTGGTCCGCAAATTCCTGTTGGATACGGTTGATGTAATCCGCCAGTTGTTGTAAAAAGAAACGGGAGCCCTTGCTGTAATCGGTTTCCATTTTTTCTTGACGGAAAATTTCGCCGTATTCGTTCATCACAAACACTTTTACAAAGGTGCCGCCAATATCTATACCGATACCAATCATAAAATTAATTCTCCTTGTTTTTGGGGTGCGCGTGTTGGTAAACGCTTTTTAATTTATCCAGCGAAACGTGCGTATACACTTGCGTAGCCGCCAACGTTTTGTGCCCCAGCATTTCCTGCAAACTGCGTAAATCACACCCGTTATTAAGTAAGTGGGTGGCAAACGAATGCCGCAAACTGTGCGGCGTCACTTTGCGGGCCAAATGGGCCGCAATAGCGGTATTCTTAAAAATAAACGCCAGGCCGTCCCCGGTTAAGGGCTTACCGTGCGCGTTCAAAAAAAGCGCGTCCTGCGGTTGCGGATTGGGCCGGGTGGCTAAATAATACTTCAAGGTGTAAAGCGCTTCATCCGTCACCGGGACCAGGCGCTCTTTGTTGCCTTTACCCAGTACGCGCACCACGCCGTTAAAAAAATCCACATCCCGTATTTTCAGACCCGTCACTTCACTGCGGCGCAGCCCGCTGGAATACATCAGCTCAAACAGGGCTTTATCCCGCGCGGCAAAATGCGTGTTTCCGGCGGTGTTAATTAAGCGGTCCGTTTCCGGCAAGGTTAAAAATTTGGGCAACAGCTTTTCCCGCTTGGGGGCCGGCAATAGTTTGAACGGGTTGCGCGCCAGTTTGCCTTGGCGCAGTAAAAATGCCGCCAAACTGCGCAGGGCCGCTATTTTGCGCAAAACCGTATTGCGGGCGTAATCCTGCGGTAAAGAGGCTAAAAAAGAGCGAATCACGGGCGAGGTAAAAGCCTCCAATGTATTTTGTTTGCGTTTGGATAAATAACCGGTAAATTCTTGCAAATCGGCCCGATAACTTTTAACCGTATTGGCTGAAAAGTTTTTGTTTTCCAAATGCAATAAAAACGCCTGAACCCATGTATCCATACTTGCCTACTTGGCGGCTGTTTTTTGTTCGTGCGCCGCCTTGATTTTGGCTATTTCTTCGTCCGAAATGTTTACAATGTTTTTGCATTTCGGGTAGCCGGAACAACCCAAAAAGTAGCCCCGCTTGGAACTTCTCAGTACCATGGGCTTGCCGCATTTATCGCAGAGGGTTTCCGTAATAATCGGCCCGGCGGAGGCCACTTTGTGCCCCTCGGCATCAATGGAATACGTATTTTTGCAGTTGGGGTACGCGGAGCACGCCATAAATTTGCCGCGCCGCCCGGTGCGGATAACCATGGGGGAGCCGCATTTATCGCACACCTCGTTGGTGGCTTCGGGCTGTACTTTTTCGCCGGAGCTGGTTAAATTGATTTTGCCTTTACATTCCGGCGCGCCGCTGCAAACCAAATACTGCCCGAAGCGGCTGTGTTTTAATAACATCATTTTGCCGCAGAGGGGGCATTTTTCATCCGTTTCTTTGGCGCCGGGGCGTTGCATGCCTTTATCGGCTTGGTCCAATTCTTGTTTGAACGGCCCGTAAAAACCGTTTAACAACCCCACCCAACCTTCTTTGCCTTCCGCCACTTTATCCAGTTGTTCTTCCACTCCGGCGGTGTAGGAAAGGTCCATAATTTCCTTAAAATAATCTTTTAGGCTGTCCGTGACGGTAATGCCCAAATCCGTAGCTACCAGTTTGTTGGTTTTGGGTTGGCGGGTGATGTATTTGCGGTCCAAAATAGTTTTGACGGTAGGCGCGTAAGTAGACGGGCGGCCGATACCGTGTTTTTCCAGGGTTTTAATCAGGCTGGCTTCGTTATAGCACGGCGGAGGCGTGGTTTTGTGGCCTTTACTCTCCAGTTCCACCAGGGTCAGCGTGTCGCCCTCCGCCAGGGCGGGCAACAAAGCGGCGCTGTCATCCTTGCCGGACGAGGCGTCGTCTTCGTCGCGGTAAATGGATAAATAGCCGTTAAATTTAACGGTGCGGCCCGTGGCGCGCAAGACGCATTTTTCGGCACTTTCCCCGGCAATAT
>CAKUDJ010000051.1 GCA_934644855.1 uncultured Elusimicrobiales bacterium | reverse complement strand
AGACGCTTTGTCCGTCACGCCGCGTATGTTTTTACGCGTAAAAAACAACATCCGCAATTTGAATTTTGAAACCTGTTCCGACCTGGCCCAAGCCGCACTTTTAATGGGCAGTTCGGAAGATATACGCAATTTAATTGAGCAAAACAAAAATGAAGATTCGTAATTTTTCTATCGTGGCACATATTGACCACGGCAAAACCACCCTTTCGGACCGTATTTTGGAAGACACCGGCACCGTGCCCAAGCGCAAAATGCAGGCCCAACTGTTAGACGGTATGGACCTGGAGCGCGAACGCGGTATCACCATTAAAGCCAAAGCGGTACGCATCAAATATAAAGATTATATTTTGAACCTGATTGACACCCCTGGCCACGTGGATTTTTCCTACGAGGTGGCCCGCTCCCTGCGCGCGTGCGAAGGGGTGCTGCTTTTGGTGGACGCCTCGCAAGGGGTGGAAGCGCAAACTGTAGCCCACGCCCATTTGGCCAAAAAATTAGGGCTTACCATTATCCCGGTCATGAACAAGGTGGATTTGTCCCAGTCGGATGCGGACGCGTCCGAAGAACAACTGTGGGATATTTTGGGCGAACCCATTGAGGCGGAGCGCGTCAGCGCCAAAACCGGGTTGGGGATAGAGCACCTGCTAGACCGTATTATTACGGATATTCCCGCCCCGCAAGGGGATGAAAATGCCCCCGTGCGCGCCCTGATTTTTGACTCTTTTTATGATGCTTTCCGCGGCGTAATTATGTATGTGCGCATGGTGGACGGCACCTTAAAGCCGGGGCAAACCATCCGGTTTATGTCGTCCGGCGCTACCTATAAAATTGAAGAGCTGGGCTACATGACCCCCAAACAACTGCATAAAGACACGCAGTTAAGCGCGGGGGAAGTGGGCTATTTGGTGGCCGGCATTAAAGATATTCACCAGGTAAAAGTGGGGGATACCGTCACCCTGGCCGAGCGCCCGGCTCAAACACCGCTGCCGGGGTATGAAGACGCCAAGCCGGTAGTTTTTGCCAGTATCTTCCCCATAGAAACTACCGATTTCCCGCTCTTGCGTACGGCGCTTGAAAAACTGAATTTGTCGGATTCTTCTTTCCACTACCAGAGCGAAACTTCCAAGGCGCTGGGCTTTGGGTTCCGCCTGGGTTTTATGGGTATTTTACATATAGAAATTGTAAAAGAGCGGTTGGAAAGAGAGTTTAATTTATCGTTGATTGCCACCTCTCCCAACGTGGTGTATCACGTTAAATTTACGCCGCGCAAAACGCACCCGCAGGAGCTTTCCGCCTTGCCGGACGCTACGGACGACCCGGGCTATAAAATTATTGATAACCCGGCCAACTTTCCGCCGCACGGCGATATTATAGACATCAAAGAGCCCGTTATCCACATTACCATTGTCACGCCCGTTGAATTTATGGACGGAGTCATGACCCTGCTGAAAGAAAAACGCGGTACTTTTATGAATTTAGACCACCTTTCCAACCAGCGTGTCATTGTGAAGTACGAAATGCCCATGGGCGAAATGGTGATAGACTTTTACAACAAGTTAAAATCCGTTTCCAAGGGCTACGCTTCGTTTGATTACGAGGTAGCCGGGTTCCGCAGTTCGGACGTGGTGCTTATGGAAATTTTACTGCACGGTACCCCGGTGGATGCGCTTTCCGTCGTGGTGCATAAAGACAAAGCCCAAACGTTGGGCCGCGCGTTGTGCGCCAAGTTAAAAGAGCTTATCGGCCGCCAGCAGTTTGAAGTAGCCGTGCAAGCCGCCGTCAACGGCAAAGTAATTGCGCGCGAAACGATTCCCGCCTTCCGCAAAGACGTAATTGCCAAGTGTTATGGGGGGGATATTTCTCGCAAGCGCAAACTGTTGGAAAAACAGAAAGAAGGTAAAAAACGCATGAAGTCCATCGGCAGCCTGAACATTCCGCAGGAAGCCTTTGTTTCCATGCTTAAAATCAGCGAAGAATAACCCCGCCTCCGGGCCGGACGTTAAAATTTGGTAAAATATCCGTAATATGCTTTTAGAAGGAAAAACACTTGCCGCCACTATACGCCAAAGCCTGCCGGAGCGGGCGGAAGCCGTGCGCCGTAAATTGGGCCGCGCGCTCAAGCTCTATGCCTATGGTAATGCGGACGATTACGCCGCGTATGTGTATTTGCATAAAGAAGTGCAGGCCGCCCAAAAATTAGGGGTAGAAGCTAAAATCTTCCCCTTATCGGCCGATATGAACGCGGCGGCGTTTTTGGAAATGCTGACTAACGCTTCCAAAGACCCGGCGGTGGATGCCATTTTAATCGCGCGGCCGTTGCCCCCGCAGCTGGCGGCCTGCGGCTACGAGCGCGTACTGGCGCCGGAAAAAGACATAGACGGTATGTCTTACGCCAATATGGGTAATTTGTTTTTGTGTAAAACCTGGCAGGAGGTGGAACAACTCCCCGGTTTTGTGCCGTGTACGGCGCGGGCCGTGGTGCGGTTGCTCCAATACCACCATATTCCTTTGGAAGGGGTGGAAACCGCGGTAATCGGCCGTTCCCCCACGGTGGGCAGGCCGTTGGCGCACTTGCTGACGTGCCAAAATGCCACGGTAAAAATCTGCCATACCAAAACGCAGGACTTGAAACAATCCCTGGCGGGGGCGCAGTTGATTTGTTGCGCCGCCGGAAAAGCGGGTCTCTTGCGCGCGGATATGGTGCGCCCCGGCAGTACGGTCATTGATATTGCCACCAATTTATCGGCAGACGGCGCTTTGTGCGGGGATGCGGACAGCGCCGCCCTGCTTGCTAACGGGTGTAAGGTTTCCCCGGTGCCGGGCGGAGTGGGGCCCGTCACGCTTGCGTGCCTGCTGGAAAACATTATATTATCAGGTGAAAGGAAAATTTAAGGAGAATCTATGAAAACATTATCCCAAGTAATGGCCTTGTTGTTGTGTGTGGGGTTGTTGGCTGCTTGCACCAGTAATGCGCGTCAAGCTAAATACAACCGCAAAATCTATTTGACGGAAGAAGATTATTTGGCGGATTTGGCCCCCCAGGCCGAAAGAGAACGCCGCGAAGCGCCGCCGGTGGTAGAATCGGAATATATTTTTAATTTGGAGCCGTCCCAAGACCAAAAGAATATTTATTTTTATGATGACCGCCAACAGCCGCAAGTGCCCGGCGTGCCGAACGACGGCGATTACAAGAAAGAAAAACGCCTTTGGCAAAAGCCTAAACGCTATGCCCCGGGCGAATACGGCTCCGCCCCGGCCGAGGCTGCCACGGAAGAATCTTCTTCTTCTTCTGATGATGTAGACAGCGAAGAATATTATTAAGTTTTTATGCACAACCCCGGCCCGGCGCCGGGGGTTTCGTTTGTTGGGTATAACTTCCCGGGGCTTATTCTAAAAAGCTTTTTGCGGGGGATTTTAATAGGCGGGCGGCTGACGGCGCGCGCGCGTATAATCCCGGTTGTTTTGGTAAAGCAGCCCTTTTTTTGTAAAAAAACTTTTCTTTTGGCTTAAATTCTGTATAATAGGAATATATTGCTTTTTTTAGAGATACAAATTGGAGGATAAATGAGAAAGTTTCTCGTTGCAGTTTTGTTCGTATTGCTTGCCCCCTTGTTTGCGCAGGCACAAAGTATTCAAGTCAACTGGGACGGCCAAAACCATTCCCGTGAAATTACCGAAGACAACCCGAATAATCCGTTGGCGGTCGTCGGCGGCGGTTCTTTGAACTTGGGAGATATTAAAGGGGCTAGCCTTACCGTAAACGGCAGAGACATCAGTATTAATGATGCTTCGGTTGCCGAAAAAATTTACAACTCTGTGACTCATGACCCGTTTGAAACCCCTGTCCACGTACAGGGCAACGCCACCATGGGTGCCTATGTGGCCGGCGGTGCGGCGTATAATAACAATGTTTCCAACAGCGCCGTAAATATAACGAATACGAATTTGGAAGGCAGAAACGTAATAGGCGGGGCGGCCTTAATGTCGGAAGCCGGGGACCGCTATGGCGCGGCCTCTGCCAACAACAACGCCGTCACTATTAGCGGCGGGACCCTTAAATCTTTCTCGTTTACCCCTGCCGGAGCAATCGGGCAGGAAATTGGCGGCAATGTGTATGGCGGTTGGACCAAGTTTGCCCAAGGTTCCGCCAACGATAACACCATTGTTATTAAGGACGGGGCTGCCGTATATGGCAATGTCGTCGGCGGATATACGGACCACCGCCTAACCAAAGAAGACCTGGAAGATGAAAAAGTGGTGTTGGATACGCAAGCCAACGGCAACTATGTACTTGTGGAAGGTTCCACGGTCAGCGGATATGTGACCGGGGCTCTCGGCGCGGCCACAACGGACGGCAACACGGTTATTATTGATAGCTCTACCGTGGATACCGTGGTGGGTGCTTATTGGGGTACCGGGATTTACCATAACGGTACTTCGGTTGTAAATGCAAATAATAACACCGTTATTGTTAGAAACGGCAGCACGGTAGACACCCTGGCGGCGGCCGTTAAAAACTGGTCTGTAAAGGCAACAGGCAACACGCTTACCTTGGATGATTCCAACATCCACATGGGTGCGGTATATGCGGTGCAAATGGGTTTGGGTACGGACAAGGAAGGAAACCCCATCAGCGCTACGGTGGGCAACAACGTCTTAAACCTCAACAAAATGAGCAGTACATTTATTGAATTGGGCGGTTCTATGAACTTGGCCGGCACCTCCAACGGCAACAAAATAAACGCCACCAATTCCGCTTTGACTTTAACAAATACCACCGGCAAGTTTTTTGACAGTACCTTGGATTTTGCCAGCTTGGCCGCCGATAAGCTTTTGCCGGCGGATATTCCTACGGATAAAGGGCTTATTTTTGGTGGGGCCGGTATGACTTACACCAGCCAAACCAATGCGGCGCCGGCGGAAAAAGCACCTGACCCGGAAAAAGTGGCCATCAACGGGACCAACAGTGACGGCAACGTAATTTCTCTGGCGGGCGGAGATTCCGTAAAAAACATAGATGCCAACATCTTCGGCGGGTTTGCGGCTTATATTAACGAAGTGAACTATCAAACCAAAGATGAGGCGGGCGTTATCACTACGGTTAAGAAAAAAGGGCTGATTACCAGCACAACGGCCCCGGGGGCTGAAACAAAAGAAGAAGAGGCAGAACAAATAGATGATGTCTATTCCGCCTCTAACAATACGGTCATTTTGGATAACGTAAAATTTAATGGCAAAGTATACGGCGGTTATGTATACGGTGCGGAGCTGAAAGAAAAAAATATGCTCACCCAAAACAACACCGTTATTTTGCGCAACCAAGTGGAATTGGACCCGAACGCGGTTATTTACGGCGGAAGTAATGAATCTTACGGCCCCTCCACCAACCGTTTGGTGTTTGACCGCACGATTGGTACGTTTGCGGATAAAAACCAATTCAAAAACTTTGGCACATGGTGGACGATTAACGCCGACTTTAAGACGGACCTGCACTTTGACTTTAACGTATATGCCAATATGACCTTGGATAAATCCGCCATGCAGGAAGGCTCCAAAACGGTAGTCACTACTACCTCCGCGTCGCCCTCGTTGACGGGTGTGCGGGAAGGGGAAACCGTTTATGAATTGTCGGACGGCGGTGTTGTTTTGACCCAAAAGAAAGTAGGCGTGTATTCCTACGATTTAACCGCCACTAAGGGTGCCGGCGGACTAATTAACTGGACCCTGACCAGCACAAAAGACAAAGCCAATGCCGAGGTTTACGGCCAGTTGCCGTTAGTTGGGTTGGCCTTAATCAGCGAAGGGCCGGAAATGCTGACCAAAACCTTAAACGATTTGTGGAAAAACGAGGCCGAGCAAAACACCTTTGTCAACGGCGGCTATCACCATACCCGCTATAAAACGGGCAGCGGTTTTGATTTGGACTCCGGCCTGATGCAAGCGGGCGCCTGGAAGAAAGTGACGAACGATTGGGCCTTGGGGCTGTTTGCTAAATATTCGGGCGGCTCCTATGAAACCTACCCGATTAAAGTGACCGGGGATGCCAGCGTGTTCGGCGGCGGGTTGATGACCTCCCTGCGCTATAGTGAAACGGGCCGCCTGGAAGCCACCGCGGAAGCCGGTTATGTGGATTCCAAATTTGAATCGGCGGAGTTGTTATCCAGTTTTAAGAGCAAAGGGATGTACTACGGCGCGAGCGCGGGCGTGGTGGAAAACCCGCTTGAGGACTTGAATGTGTTTGTCAATTTTAACTGGAAACGCAAAGCGTCCGATAACATCACCGACGATTTGGACCAAAAAATTAAATTTGATACCTTGCAAAGCATGGCCCTGCGCTTCGGCGGGGATTATACCTTCAACTCTTTGGATTTGAACGGGGTCGTTCCTTCCATCGGTGCCAGCGCCATTTATGAAATGGACGGTAAATCTACCGTGACGGTAGAAAACGTAAAGAGCAGCGAAGCCTCTATGAAGGGGATGAGTGG
>CAKUDJ010000050.1 GCA_934644855.1 uncultured Elusimicrobiales bacterium | reverse complement strand
CTTAACGGCTTTGGGGGCCGTTTCTTTTCCGGCGGCGCGGGCGGATTTGTTTTTTACCGCCGGAGCGCTTGCTTTTTTAACAGGGGTGTTTGCCTTACTTTTGGAGCCCGGCACACTTGCCTTTTTAGCAGAAGCCCTTGCATTACCTTTTTGTGCCGGAGCGGATTTTTTAAGCGGCACACTCTTTTGTTGGGCGGCGCGTGCGGCCTCGGCCAGGCGCTTTCTGATTAACCGGGCCAGAGGGCTGCGGTTGATTACTTCGCCCAAAATATTAGTTTTTTGGTGGTGCGTGTGCATGGCGCTATGCAATTTGCGCGTGCGGAAATCCGTAGAGTTCATTTCCAAAATGCCCGCTTTTTGGGCGGCACGGCGCAGCGTCATCACGGCGCGCTCCTCAATTTGGCGCACCCGCTCGCGCGACAGGCCCAACTTGTCGGCCACTTCACCCAATGTTTTAGGCTCATTATCCGCCAGGCCGTAGCGCATAATTAAAATTTCTCTATCGCGCGGGTTCAAAAGTTCCATACTTTTTTTGATAGTTTCCTGATTTTCCGTTTGCAAAAACACATCATGCGGATTGCCTTTGCCATCGTCGGAAATCATATCTTCCAAAGTCAGTTCTTCTTCGTCATGCACCAAAGATGTTAAAGAATCCACCCCTTTGGCCGCGCTTAAAGTATCCATGATGGATTTAACCTGCCGCGCCGTTAAATTAAGCTCTTGGGCCATTTCGTTCAAGGACGGGTCCCGCCCGTTGGCCTCTTTTAAGTTGTTCCACGCGCGAAACCATTTTTTCAAATTTCCCCACGCATGGGACGGAATTTTGATAGAGCCGGATTGTTCTTCTATATATTTGCGGATGTACTGCTCAATCCAATACACGGCATAGGTGGAAAAACGGTAGCCTTTTTCCGGCTCAAATTTATCAATGGCTTGCATCAGGCCCAAATTGCCTTCTTCTATCAAGTCCATTAAATCCATACCGGGGCGCTGGAAGCGTTTTGCCGTGGGGATAACGAGCCGTAAATTTAATTCCATCATTTTATTTTTGGCGTCTTGATCGCCTTGCTTTATGCGTTTCCACAACGCGGTAATTTCTTCGCGGTTCATCTCTTGGGTCACTTGTCCCAAGTGCTTGAAATATTCGTTTACGCTATCCAGAGATTCGTTTTCCATATATTAAATCATATCATACTTTGACGCAAGGCTCAAAATAAAAACTTAATTTTTTTAGTCAAGCCGCAACGCTCCTTACTTGCGGAGCCGAAGTACAGCTTGTGTACGCCTCTACCCGACATTGGTTTGGCATTTCTTTGCCGATAAATAACCCGGATTAAAAAGCCCCGCATTTTTACTGCGGGGTTCTTTGATGCGCTGCAACATAAAATTACGGAAGAAGCCAACTATATCTGTCTATTTGTTCCCCACCAAACCCTTTGCAAATAGCTTGGCCGTCCGTACTAGCAGGAGCATAACACATAATACGATTGGGATACGGAGATTCATGCGCCCCATACAGATGAAAGGCAATTTTGGGCCAACCTGTATTTCCAACCGCGCTGTAAAGGCCGCCACTAACTATCACACCATACTGTTTGTTTCCATTAGCATCCGTATTATAAAGCCCAGAGGCGCCCAAATAAGTACCATCGGCCCAAAAAAAATCACGATTTACATACTCATAAATCCGGTTGGGTGGAATATCCACATCCAAATCCTTTATCCAACCATAACGCCCATTGGCTAAATAAAAGGCTTCCTGCGCTTGCCGGATAGATTGCAACAACGGCAACATAGACATCACTTTTGCTTTCATTACCGCGCGTTGGTATTTTGGCAACGCCACCGCAGCCAAAATGCCAATAATCAAAACTACTACCAACAATTCAATCAGCGTAAAACCGCCTAAACGGCTCTTATTCTTGTTTTTCATGTAAAACCTCATTTTTTGATAAATTTTGCTTATAACAAAATTTATCAAAAAAAAAAAACAAAACAACCCTCTTATAAACTGCCCACACTAGTCCATAAAAAAGCCCCGTATCCGGGGGCCTTTTTGGAGAGATTAAAATTTACTCTTTATATTCAAACCCGCGCGCTTTTAAGGCTTCGCACACTTGCCGGCCCACGCTGCCGGCGGGTTGGCAATATTTATACACAATATGCGGCTTGTGCACGGTCTGAATCCCCAAAGAATACAACTCAGCCGCCGCACCCGGGGCCGCTTTTTGGGGGTTTCTGCGCCACAAAGTAGCCGTGGTTCCCCCCACCAAATTACCGCTGTCCGTTTGCATATTCAGGCTTAAAATATAGTCCATGGTGTACGCATCGGACCCGGCAAACGCATAACCGGGCAGTTGCATATCAATCAATTCCAACACTTGCTCGGCAGAGGTTTCAAAAAGCACTTTGTCCGTGTTATGGTAATAACGGTGCATCCGGGCCGAAACTTCTTCCAACAGAGTGGCGGCCTCTTGCGCTTTGGCAAGTTCTTCCTGCGGTTTTAAGGCGGCGCGCCCGGCACACCCGCCCACGCACACGCAAACCCATAATGCGGCTAATAAAGTATGTATTTTCATATTGAATATTATAACCTATTTTCCGCACACAAAAACAGGGCCCCCGGGGAGCCCTGTTTACAAATAGGCTGCAAGGGGCTTATAGCGGGATATTACCTTTTAACGGATTTTTGGACGGAGTGCGTTTGTGGCGCAACACCTGGAAAGCACGGATAATTTTGCCGCGCGCTTCCGCCGGTTCAATAATCTCGTCAATAGACCCGTTGGAGGCCGCCTGATACGGAGAAGCAAACTTGTTGGAATATTCCGCCGTCAGTTTTTCTTTCAGCAGCTCTTTTTTCTGCGGGTCGGTTTCCGCCTTCAAATCGCGCGAGTACAAAATTTCCACCGCGCCGCGCGGGCCCATAACGGCAATTTCCGCGCTGGGGAACGCAAAGTTGAAATCCCCGCGCAAATACTTGGAACCCATGGCAATATATGCGCCGCCGTACGCTTTGCGCAAAACGAGCGTCACTTTGGGGATAGACGCTTCCGAATACGCATAAAGCAGTTTGGCCCCGTGGCGGATAATACCGCCGTGTTCCTGCTGCACGCCGGGCAAATAACCGCCAATATCCACCAACGTCAACAACGGGATATTAAACGCATTTAAGAAGCGGATAAAGCGGGCCGCTTTGTCGCTAGCGTCGCAATCCAACGCGCCGCCCAAACAGGCCGGGTTGTTGGCCACCACGCCCACTACTTCGCCGCCCATGCGGATAAACCCGGTGACGACGTTTTTGGCAAAATTCTGGTGGATTTCAAAAAAGCCGAAGTCGTCCGCCAACCGCCAAATAACATGATGAATACGAAACGCCTTTTTGGGGTCCATTTCGCACACGCGTTCCAAAACGTGTACCGGGCGGTCCATAATATCGGACGTAGATTCCAGCGGGGCTTTTTCATAGCAGTTTTGGGGCAGGAAAGTAAGCAGTTCGCGCACTTGGCGGAAGCAGTCCTGCTCGGACTTGGCCACAAATTGGCACACGCCGCTTTTTTCGCTATGCGGGCGGGAGCCGCCCAACGTGTCAAAATCCACTTCTTCGCCGGTGGCCGCTTTTACAACGCTCGGCCCCGTGACGAACATATGGCTAATGCCTTCCACCATAAAAATAAAATCGGTCAGCGCCGGGGAATATACCGCGCCCCCCGCGCACGGCCCTAAAATAACGGAAATCTGCGGGATTACGCCCGAGGCTTTGACGTTGCGGTAAAAAATTTCGCCATAACCGTTTAAGCTGTCCACCCCTTCCTGAATACGGGCACCGCCGGAATCCAACAGGCCGATAACCGGCACTTTGGCTTCCAGGGCGCGGTCCATTAAATCAGCAATTTTGCGCGCGTGCGCCAGCCCCAACGAGCCGCCCAACTGCGTAAAATCCTGCGCGTAAACGGCTACTTCGCGCCCGTTAATGCGGCCGAAGCCGGTAATTACACCGTCCCCCTTAATGTGTTTGTCTTTTACACCAAAATCACTGCAGGAGCTTTCCATTAAACTGCGGATTTCAAAAAAGCTGTCTTGGTCCAACAAATAAGAAATACGTTCCCGCGCGGTAAACTTGCCCTTGTCTTTTTGGGCTTTGATACGGGCTTCGCCCGCACCTTTCAGCGCGTCTTGAGAAATCTGGCGGAATTTAACCAAACTGGCCGGAGCGGGCCGGTCTGATTTTTTATCCTCTCTGGGGTCTTCAAATAGTTCAATCATGTGCCCTCCAAAATCTGTTATGTATATATTTTACCAAATCTACGGCGTTGTATCAGCGCGCATACGCGGCGGAGAACATAAATCCGGCGGGTTCTTCGTGCGTTTGCAGGGTGATTTGCGGCGCGCCCAAACTTTGGTATAACTGCAAAGCTTTGCCGTAAAAAGCAATCTGTTGGCCCGTACAGCGCAAATCAAAGCTGTTTAAGGTCAGCCCGGTGCCCAACAGTTTTACCACGGCTTCTTTGCGGGTCCATAAAGCGGTTAAAAAAGCGTCATCCATAGCCGTAAGCTCTTGCGGGTGGAAAAAGTCTTCCGCCCATGCGCTGATACGGTGCTCTATTTTTTCCAAATCAATCCCTAAAAAACGGCATTCCCGGCTGATAGCCGCCACCGCCCAACCGTGGCTGTGCGTAATACTGTACGCCCATTTACCGCTTCCCCCCCTCACCAAAAGATGCGGTTTGCCGTTGGTTTCTTGCGGGAGAACTTCCACTTGCGTTAAAGACACCCGCGCCGCTTGGGCCACCAATGTTTTTAACGCAAGTCTGCCCCCGAGCCATTCGGTTCTGCGCTTGGGGAATTTTAACGTTTGGAAAAACGCCAATTCCTTTTCGCTCAAAACACGGTCGGCCGGGGGCAGACTGGATAAATCAACAAACTTTACTTGATACAACATGAAACCCCGGGGTTATTGGCCGATGGCCTGATACCCGTGGATTTCCACCCACACGTTGCCTTTTTCGTCAAACACATAGGCATCATGCAGGGTTTTACCGTCGGCCGTGAGCCCTTTGTTCACGCCGTACAAATACAGCGTTTGCGACGGGACTTCACGCTTGAAAACGGCCACTTCTTTAATGCCGTCCGGCAACGTCATTTTATTGGCTACGGACATATCCTGAAAGCCGCAGCATTGGAAAGCCGCCTCAATAAGCATGGGGTTGGCTAACAAGGTTTTGGCTTCCGGCCATTGGGGCTTGGGCGTGGTGTGGTAAACGGCCAGAGATTCTTTTTCGTTCACGCGCAAAATGCCGCCCAACACCTGAAAGCTGGGGCCGTGGAAGTATTTTTTGTAAATTTCTTCCTTCGTCACCACCGGCGCGGCATTTACGTCCAAATGAATGTTGTTTTTCACGTCGTCCCAAGTAGAGGTAAATGTGTTTAGCGTTTTGGCCGTAAAATGGCGGCGGGTGTTGCCCATTTTAACGCCTTTGCTGTTGATAAAATCGGACTCAATTTCCATAGCGGCTTGTGTGCCGTTGGACGTACCGATAATACGCACAGCCTGCGGGCGGTTGCGCAACAGTTTAATAGGCAAGAAGAAATGCACATCTTCCAACCCCTGCGGTACTTTACCCATTAAGGCGTTGGCGGTTTCCATAAAGGTTTCAATGCCCATCACGCCCGGCACATACGGCGTGCCTTCAATGGCGTGGTCCGCCAAATACGGGTCCGCTTTCAAGTTAAATTCTTTTTCTCCGCGCAGTTCGTGCCCCGCTTCCATTTTTTGCACATTGCCCAAAAAGTGGGTGGCTTCTTGTGCGGCGGCCGGTGCAGCGGCGGGAGTTTGCCCCCCGCCGTTCTGCGAACCGTCGTCAGAACCGTTTTTGGAATTATCGTCGCTGAATTTTTGGTCCGCGCCGATTTCGTCCATTTCAAACAACAACTGGTGGTCCCAGTCCAAGCGGCCCAAAGAGCCGGTCAGCACGATTTCCGGCACGCGTCCGTAGACGATTTCGTCCAAGAAAATCTGCATACCGTCTTCGGGGTCCACAAAGTCCACCCCGTTGGAGCGCAGGAAGGTTTCCACGCCGGCACGCACGCCCATGCCTACATTTTTGTAAGCACTCATGGCAATGCTGATGGCGCGGTAGCCTTGGTTGGAAAGCGACAAGGCGGATTTGGCCAAATAATCGTTGGCGCTGGCGTAGTCGCTCTGGCCCAAGTTGCCGTATTTACCCGCAATGGAAGAAGCAAAAGCAAAGAAGCCTTTATCTTTTACCACATTGTTGGCTAAGAAGGAAGCAAAGCTGGTGGCCTTCACGTCAAAAATGCGGTAGTATTCCATGGGGTCTTTATCGTAAATCAGTTTGGAACGTTCCAACCCCGCAAAGTGAATCAACCCGTCCACGCGGCTGTTTTTAGCCTTGATTTTGGTGCAAACTTCTTTCATCATGGAGGTGTTCATCACATCGCAATGGTAGTATTCCACTTCGCTGCCCAAATCACGCAGTTTTTGCATATTGTTATAC
>CAKUDJ010000049.1 GCA_934644855.1 uncultured Elusimicrobiales bacterium | reverse complement strand
TGAGGCCCACAACCGTAATGCTAAGCGGGTGTATCATCCCAAAAAGCATTTTATGGCTAAATTTTTCCTTTCGTTCAAAGAAGCGGACGTGGAAGAAATTACCGCCCTGAAAACATTGCCGTTGTTGTCCTCGTTTGTATCGTGCAATTTTAATAATTTAGCTATTACCAAAAAATTAAAACCCACCGTAGATTTGCCTTCCAAGCCCGGGGATTGCTTTTTAATGTCCGCGCGCGAAGGGGACGTGTTGCGGGATTACGCCCTTTGCCGCTATTTGGAACGCCAATGTGCGGGGTTGTTGTACCGTTGTAAAGGGGAAGAATTATCCGCCCGGGAGCAACAATTTGCGCAAGCCCTAAAAAGCCGCTCTTATCCGCTAGCGGCCATTAACCGCTTTTTATACGGCTATGATATGGCCTATAAAAATTATAAAAATTCCACCCTGTATATTTTGCACCCGGACTTAACCCCCTGCCAACCGGGGGAAACGGGCCGTATTTATGTGGCCGGGGCCTATATGGCCAAAAAAGCCTACGATATGCCCTGTTTACATGCGGAAAATTTTGTGACAAACCCTTTTTATACAACCGCTTGTGCGGATAGGGTTTTGTTCCCTTTTTTATACAACACCACGGACCAAGCCCAAGTAAACCAGGACGGCTCTTTAACATTTATAGATGCCAAAACAGGGCGTAAAATCCGCTCCTTTTCCTGTGCTGCTTCCCGCGGGGAGTGGCCGCTGACGTATACGGAACGCCAAATGGTGGCCGAACAGCAAGTGGCGCCGGATTCCAACGCCTACAATGCCAAATTTACGTTTAAGATAGAAGGCGCGTTAAATGCGGCGCGCTTTCAGGAAGCGCTTAAAATTTGGATTTCCCGCTACCGCTTATTCCGCTCTTACTATCCCATGGTAAACGGTAAATTTGTGCACCGCCTGGCTAAAGAAGTACCCGTCCAATTAACCCAATTTACCTGCACGGCGCAAGAAGCGTTGGCTAAAATTGAGCAGCTTAATACGCCGTATGATTTAACCCGGGCGCCGTTGTTCCGCTTTTTCTTGTTTAAGACGGGGCCTAAGGAACATATTTTCCATTTTAATATTCATCATATTATTGCGGACGGAACCAGTTTAATCAGCATTATTGAAGAATTGTGGAAACTGTATAAAAACAAGCGTGCCAAAAAATTCCATTTAGAAAAACAAGATTTTTTGGATTACGCCGTCTGGCAAGACCGCTACGAAGACCCCACCGCTAAAAAACAGTTCTTTTTGGACTTATTCAAAGACGGCGTGCCGGAAAACGAAATGCCCATCCGCACCTTGCGGCCGGAAATTTTGCCGCACGCTACGCAAGTAAGCCGGGAGCTGTTGTTTGATGTAAGTAAAATTGAAATGGCGGCCCGCCGGCTGCATATTTCTACCGCGTTGTTTATGACGGTGGCCACCTCGCTTACGTTAGCCAAGTATTGTGACAGTGAAGACTTGGCCCTGGGGATGATTATGAACGGCCGCACCCACCCGCAAACCAAGCAAATGGTGGGGATGTTCGTGAACTCCGTGCCGATACGCTTTAAGCCTAAAGTCAATTTAACATTGGCAGAGTATATTGCCCAAAGCGCGGCTATGTTCCGCGGGGCGCTTGAAAACCAAACCTGCCCTTTTGAATTGTTGGCGCCGTTATTGGCCCCCAAACGCAACCTGTCGCGCAAGCCGGTGTTTGACGTGATTGTCAATTACCGCGGGGAAATCCGCCCGTACGAAACGGCCGGCCTGAAGATTAGCTCTATCCAAATGTGGCAGGCCACGCAAATTGACTTGCAGTTTGAAATCGTGCGCAGCGTGTCCAGTATGAGCGTATCTATTTCCTATTCGGAACAATTATACAAACAGGCCATTATCAACGGTATTTTGGATTTGTTTGAAAAAGTAATTGAAGAAATGGTGGCGCCGGATACGGAACAAGCACAATTAGCCGATATTATGGACTTGCCGGAGCGGCAAAAGGCCGTTTTACTCAAAAATTTTGTAGGGAAAAGGGTGGAATGGCCGTTGCAGGAAACTTTTTTGGATGTTTTTGCCCGCCGCTGCCAAGAGCAACGCCAACAAGGTAAAAACGACCACGCCGTGGTGTATCACCAAAACCGCATTTCCTACCTGCAACTGGATGCGTGGAGCAGCCAAATTGCCGCGTTATTACATAAACAAGGCGTGGGGAAAGGCAAATATGTATCTGTGTTAATTAAACGCAGCGAGCTGATGCCGGTATGTGCGCTGGGCGTGGTAAAAGCCGGCGCCGCGTATGTGCCGCTGGACGAGGCACACCCGTCTGCGCGCTTGGAATATATTTTGCAAGACACCCAAACGGAAGTGTTAATTGCCGACGAAACCTTACTGCCTTTAGTGCCCAATTACCGCGGTAAAGTGATTACCACGCAGCAAATCCGGCAATTGGCGGATAAGCCGGCGTTGCGCCCGGCCTGGCCCGCCCCCGTGCCGGAAGATATTTTTGTGGTGCTTTATACCTCCGGCACCACCGGCAAACCCAAAGGCGTGCTGCTGACCCACCGCAACATCCAACTGCTTTGTTTGGAAACGCAACAATACTTTGCCGTCACCGCCAAAGACCACACCGCCACCTGTGCCGGGTTTGGCTTTGATGCCTGCTTGGGGGATTGGTACCCCACGTTGGCTTCCGGGGCGTGTTTGTATATTGTGGACGAAGAAACCCGCGCGGACCTGTATGCGTTAAACGATTATTTTGAAAAAGAGCATATCACGCGCCTGATTATGACTACCCAACTGGGCCGCCAGTTTGCCACGGGTATTAAAAACCACTCTTTGCGCCAGTTAATTGTAGGGGGGGAAACCTTAACCCCGCTTACGCCGCCGGCTAATTATGTGCTTTATAATGCGTACGGGCCGACGGAGTGCACGGTATATGTCAGCTTTTTTAAGGTAGATAAATTGTGCCCGCGTATTCCGCTGGGCAAACCCATATACAATGCGGATATTTATATGGTGGATAAATCCGGCCGTCTGTGCCCCCCGGGAACGTACGGGGAGCTGTGTATTGCCGGGCCGCAAGTAGCCAAAGGGTATTTGAATTTGCCGCAGCTCACCGCCGAGCGTTTTGTGCCCAATCCGTTCTCGCAAGAAAAAGGCTACGAACGGATGTATAAAACCGGGGACGTGGCGCGCTTTACGTCCGTGGGAAATATAGACTTTTTAGGCCGCAGGGACCACCAGGTAAAAGTGCGCGGGTTCCGCATTGAATTAAGTGAAATAGAAACCCGTTTGCGCAAGCATCCGCTCATGAAAGATTGCGCCGTAGTGGTGCAGGAAGATAAAAACGGCGGTAAACACGTGGCGGCTTATGTGGTATCCGGCGAAAAACTGGATACGCAAAACCTCAAACGGTTTATTGAAGACGCCCTGCCCCCGTATATGGTGCCGGAGTTTATATTGCAAATCCCGGCTATCCCGCTCAACCCCAACGGCAAAGTAAACCGCGCGGCGTTGCCCAACGTGTCGGAAGCGTATGTGGCCAAGCGCTCCTATGTAGCGCCGGAAACCCGGGTGGAAAAGGAACTTGCGCTTATTTGGGGCGATATTTTGGATATTAAGCCGGAAACAATCAGCCGGGATGATAATTTTTTTGATATCGGGGGCACTTCCCTGCGTGCAACGGAATTATCTTTCCGCGTGCGGGAGGCGTTCAAAGAAAGTATGCCTCCGGCCACCATTTTTAAGTATCCCGCGCTCAAAGCGCAGGCGGAATATTTGGAAAAGCAAAACCGTTTTTCCATGGTGTATGCGTTTAACGAAAGCGGCTCCAAAACGCCTATGTTCTTTGTGCATACCGCCAATACCGGCGCCGAGGCGTATGTGCCTTTGGTTAAAAAACTCCCCAAAGACCAGCCTTTTTACGCCGTAGAGCCGCATAATATATTCAGCAGCGAGCCTCCCATCCGCGGTATTAAAAATTTGGCCAAGCGCTATGTGCAGTATATTAGCCAGGTCAATGCCACGGGGCCGTACATTTTGGGCGGCTGGTCTTTCGGCGCGGTGGTGGCGTATGAAATGGCCGTCTTGTTGCGCGCGCAAGGTAAACAGGTGGAACAAGTGTTTTTGTTAGACCCGATTATTAACCATTCGGAAAGTGAAAAAGCGCTTACCCGCCAATTACTGGATACGTCCTTCTTCCAAGGGTACTTGAATAGTGACCCGTTGTTTTTGCGGTTTAAGAAACTGGGTTTTATGGATAAACTGATAGAAAACAATAAAAATGTGTTGGAAGATATGTTTGATTACACCCCTAGCCCCTATGGCGGCCCGGTGACGATTTTTAAGGCTATGCGTTTAGAAGCGCCGCCTAAAGATGTGGATAAAAAACTGGCCCAACAGATGCGCAAGTTTCAAATTTTCCACCGTGACGAGCCGAAAAACGGGTTTGAAAAATACGTTAAAAAAATAACGCTCTGTCCTATCCATTCCATACATAACTATATGTTGAGGGGAAACGCGCTTGTGCGTATTGCGGATGAAATTTTCAGCCCCCGCCGCGGGCCTAAAAAGAAATGAAAAATAATTCCTTTTTTTCTTCCGCTTTTTCTACCGCCCGGTTGTTTTTTGCGGTAAACGTGTTGGCCGGTATCGGTTTTAATATCGGCGTGGTGGGCGTAGGTTGGTTTATTATTGCCTCCACCGGCAGCAACCAACTGTTAGGGTTGTACGGTGCGCTTTCGCTGATTAGCGCCTTTATTACCCTGGCCGCGGCCGGGGCGGTAATGGATAAATACGCCCCGCTAACCTTGTTCCGCTTTTGTTGTGCGGGGCAGACGGGCATTTTCTTTCTGACGGCGTTTTTAAGTTATTTCCAACTGCCGGCCCGGTGGCTTATTTACGCATTGGCCGTATTTAATATGCCGTTAATGGTATTGTTTAGCGTGGTGGCACGCCGGGCGGTGGCTTCTATTTGGAATGACACTTCCTTTACGCGGGGGAATGCGGTACTGGAAATTACCCTGCAAATCGGGGCTATGTGCGCGGCTTTGCTGACCGGGGTTTTATACCGCTTTTTCGGGTTTAGCTTGCTGATGGGCCTGGCGGGCGTGCTTTGTTTGGCCGCCGCCTTGTTGCTTGTTAAATGGCCGATTTTAATGACAAGCGAAACTCAGCCTTCCGCCCCATTTGCCGAAGAGCTGCGCGCAGGGTGGGTTTATTTGGTTCAGCATAAAAACGCCTTACTTTACGGCCTGTTGGCCTTTATCCCCACGGTTATTATTTCGGCCTCCAATACGGTAATCCCCGGTTATGTGGAACAAAGTTTGGGCAAAGATGCGCTTACTTACGGCTTGGGGGATATGTGGTTTGCCGCGGGGGCGTTATTGGCCGGGCTGTTGGGCACGCGGTACGAACGGCTGCAAACCCGGGTTTTGTTGGGGTTATTTGGCGGCGTGATGGCGTGTTTGGGCGTTTTGTGGCTCGGGCGCCATACCGGGCTTTTTTACGGCATGGTATTCGCCCTGGGCATTGGCTTGGCGCAACTGCGCATTTTGCTAAACACCCTTTTTATGAAAAAAGCGGACGCTGCTTATTTGGGGCGGAGTTTATCCCTTTTAATGGCCGTATCTATCGGTTTTCAGGCACTATTATCCTACGGCGTGGGCGGTTGGATGGATAAATACGGGGCGGCCAGCGGCTTTGTGTGGCTGCTAAGCTTAAACGTAATCGGCCTGATTTTATTAGGCTTTGCCCACTCCACAAACCGCACCTTAAAAAAATATTGATTGTTTTAGCGGCATATAAAAAGCCCCGCAAACGCGGGGCCTTTTTTAATGTGGTTTATAATCTGCGGGCGGGGGGATTTTACCCACAATCACTTTAATATGTTGGGTGGTGGTTTTGGTAATCATCTTGCGGAAGCACCACAACGCCCAGATGTTGGGTACGGTCATCATGGTCATGGTAAAAACCACCAAAGACCACATAAAGCGGGTGGAGTTGTTGGCTTCTGCCGTGCGGAGCAGCGAATCGGCAATCGTAAAATCCCAAGTGAACGAGGTTCCAATCCCGCCGCCTACGGCTACCAAAATAATAAATAAAATACGGCAGTATTTAATTAATTTTTCACCTTTTAAGAATTGGAGTGCTTTTTCCGTATAATATCCCCACCCGATAATAGTGGTGAACGAGAAAATCACCAAGGAAAAACTTAAAATAGGCGTGCCGATATACGGAACGGTCTTAAATGCGCTGTTGCACAGGTTGGCGGCGTATACATTGGGGTTGGCCCAATCCCCGGCCAAAATAATAACGGTACCCGTCATCATACAAATAAAAATGGCCCAAAATACGGACGTGGCCGACACAATAGCCATTTGGGTAGCGCTGCGTGTTTTGGCGGCAGCCGCCGCTATGGAGGCAGAGCCCAACCCGGCTTCGGTGGCCAGTACCGCACGGGTGACCCCGGCGCTGATGGCGGGAATCATGGCCTTAAAAACAGCCACAATGCCCACGCCCAA
>CAKUDJ010000048.1 GCA_934644855.1 uncultured Elusimicrobiales bacterium | reverse complement strand
ATTGTGGATAACGTGCCCGTGGGGTTATATACCCGCACGGCCGACAGGCGGATGATATTTTTTAATAAACAAACCATGGCTATTTTTAACGAGTGCCAACCCCGTTTTTTCAATTCTCCGCACGCCAAACAAACGCGGGAGCAAATAGATGCCTACCACGAGAGAGAAGAAGAAATCCTGCGGACGGGGAAAACACAGGAATTCCCGGACGAAGTGTATTTGGACCAATCCGGCAACGAGCACTATATCCGCATGATTAAAGTGCCGCTTTTTAAGGCCGGGCCGGAGCCGGTGGTGCTTTCTATTGTAGAAGACGTGACCAAACGCCGCGAGCAAGAGCGCGAAATTGAGCGCATGAACAAGCTGTTGCAGGCCATTGTGGATAACGCGCCTATCGGCCTGTATGCCCGGGGAGAAAACGGCCAACTGCTGCTGCGCAACAAGCGTTGTACCGGTATGTTTGGCGCTATGGACGAAAAAGACTTCTCTTCCGACGGTTCCTTGCCGCACGAAACCAAAGAGGAAGTGGCCTCTTATTTAGGGCGGGAAGGCGCCATTTTGGCCAGCGGCAAAACCTTGGACTTGCCGGAAGAGCCGTATAAAACGGCGGACGGCACGCAGAAAATCCTGCACTTAATCAAAGTACCCGTGAAGGACGAAAACAACGAGCTGAACTTTGTAATTACCCTGGCCGAAGATATTACCGAAAAGAAAGAGCAGGAAAACCGCCTGGCGGTGGCGCATAACTTCCAACAAGCGGTATTGGATAACGCCCCCTTGGCTATTTATGCGCGCGGGGTGGATAACCAGATGTCTTTTATCAACAAAGCCGCGCATGAAATCTTCCCGGATGAGCCGGAATATAAAGAAGAAAGTGATTTTTACGGCCAACGCGAAAACGCCATTTTTGCCGATAAAAAAGTGGTGGATTTGCCCGCGGAATGGTACACCACCCGCCGCGGCAAAAAAGTGCTGCTGCATTTAATTAAAGTGCCGGTGTATGACAAAGACGGCAACCCGTATATGATGCTTACCCTGGCCCAGGATATTACCGAAAAGAAATTGCAGGAAGAAGAAATCGTCAAAACACGCAACTTCCTGCAAACGGTTATTGATAACCTGCCGCTCGCGCTTTCCGTCAAAAACCAAGACGGTAAATATATTTTGTGGAACAAAAAGAGCGAGGAACTTTTCGGCACCACTTCTGCCGAGGTAATCGGCCGGACGCATTACCGGCATGATATTTCGCCGGAGCAGGCGGAATTTTTATCCTCGGCAGACCAAAAAGTATTTGAAAGCGGTAAAGAGCTGAATATCCCGCAGGAGCTTATTTCCACCGCTACGGAAGGCGTAAAAATTATGCACACGGTCAAGACCCCGGTGTTTACCCAAGACGGCAAGCCGGATTGTCTGTTGTCCGTTTCGGAAGACATTACCGCCAAAACCAAAATGGAAAAACAAATCCGCGAGGCCAATGACAAAAACACCTTGCTGGTGGATAACGCCCGCGAAGGCGTGGCCATGTTGGAAGACGGCAAAGTGTTGTATGCCAACCATGCGGTTTTGCAAATTTTGGGTTTAGATTCTTTGGAAGAATTGCAACACCGCCCGCTATTGGATATGGTGGCGCCGGATTACCACATTTTTGCGCAGGAAAAGTACGAGGCCGTAGCCAATGGCACACAAGGCAGCGATGCCGCCACGGAAATCCACTTCCTGCGTGCGGACGGAACCGAGGTGGAAACGGAATTTGCGGCCACGGCTTCGCGTTATTTGGGGCGGCGGATTGTAATGTGTTTCTTGCGGGATGTGACGGAATCCAACCGCGCTTTCCGGGAGATTAAAAAAGAGCGTGCCAATTTCCGCGCCGCTTTTGAAAACGACATCACCCCGGCTTTTGTAATGACGGGCAAAGGATATATTGCGGTGATGAACCGCGCCGCGCGGAAGCTGTTTCATTTCACGCAGGCGGATAAAAACTTCTACCGCAACGTATATATGAAACCCGCGCTGACGCTTGCCGTGCGCAAAGAACTGCGCCAGGGCTGCTCCGCCCAAATGGATTATGTGTTTGATTTTGAGCGCGCCAAAGTAAAATTCCCCGGCCGGATAACCGGGGAAGGCAAATTGCCGCTTTGCGCCACGTTTGAACCGATGAACCGCCGCGACAGCAAAGACGGTACCGTAGAGGCGGATTATGTGGTGTATTTGCAGCCGAAGAACGGCCCGGCCCCGTTGCCGCCCGCCCCGGGTGAAAACGGCGCCAAACCGCGCTTACGCCTGCTTAAAAAGGGGGATGCGGCAAACGCGTCCTGCGCGCCCAACGCTCCTGCCGCACCTGCGGGGGTTAGCGTGCCGCCCGCTCCGCCGGTAAAAATGCAGTTTATGCTCCCCAATACGGAGCCGTACGCCGTCTGTTCGCCGGAGTTCAAAATTACACAATGTAATGATTTGTTCTGCTCCCTGTGCCAGTTGGAGCAAGGGGAACTGTCCGGGCAGGAAATCATCAAATTATTTGATGAACCCAGCAACGCGTTATTAAAAGATGACCTGAAAAATCTGGCGGCGGGGGAAGACCTGGAAAACCGGGAATACAACCTGCGTATAGCCAGCGGGTTGGAAACCGTGGCCGTGCGTTTAAGCGCGGTAAAAGAAAGCAACGGCAGTTATTTGTTCATCTTGCGCAATTTGGCGTTCCACCGCCAGATAATGCGCATTTTGGAAGAACGCTCCGCCCAGTTAAACGCGTTGTTAGACGCTACGGAAGGCGTGGTGTTCAGCGTGTCTTGCGACGGTAAAACCTTTGGCCGTATTGAACAGGCCAATAAGTTTTTGACGCAAATGTTGGATTATTCGCACGACGAACTGATTAGCTTAAAATTCCGCGAGCTTTTCTCGGCCCCCGGCCGTGTGCGTGAGGCCAAAACCGACGAATGGTTTATCCGCCTGGAAGACCAGTTTTTTAAGGACGGCCGCGCGAACTTCTCCGCGCCCGTGTACCGCAAAGACGGCTCCAAATTACAGGCGGAAGTGACTATCGTGCCCATAGATTTGGCCAACCGCAACGAAGCGATGGTGGTGGTGCGGGATATTTCCACCCAGTTGGATAAACTGGCGCAGGATTCCCAACAGGCGCAGGAACTACGCAGCGTGCGCCAAGCCATGCCGGGCCTGTACTTAAAAGTAAATGCGTCGGGCCGCGTGTTGGAAGTTTCTTCCAACCTGGAATATTTAACCACGGCGCAGGCCAGCGAGCGGTTTATGAATAAAACCCCCAACGAATACTGGCCCGAGCAAACCGCGTCCCAAGAAATGTTTGCCGTTAAAGAGGCCCTTTCCGTAAACATCACCACGCATTTTGATTTTACGCAAGAGGAAGCCGGGCAGACCCGCAGTTATGAGGCCGCCGTCACGCCCATTACCGGGCGCGAGGAAGCCATTATTTGGATTAAAGACGTAAGCGAAAAGCAGGAGCACGACGGCCGCGTGCGCGAACTGTACGAAATCAGCCACCAAACGAACTTATCCATTACGGACCTGGTAGATAAAATACTGGAGTTTGGCAAGCGCGTGTTTAAGGCGGATATCGGCCTGGTGCTCCGCTTTGCCGACGACACCGCCCAACAAATGAGTGTAGTGTATGTGACCCGGAACGACTTTAATATCCAACGCTACATGGAATTCCCGGTAGAGGAATGTTTAACCAATGTAGCGGATGACAGCATTGTGGAATACCCGGATTTGGGCAATACGTCCTGCACGCATTGTATTCACGTTGCCAAGCAGTTTGGGGCCATGATTGCCGCCCCGCTGAGCGTAAACGGCAAGGCGGCGGGGGCGTTGTGTTTTGCTGCGCGCAATACGCGGCGCTCGTTTGATAACGGGGCCGAGGAGCTGATTGGTTTAATGGCCCGTATGTTAAGCTTGCGTATTGAACTGCGCCAAGCGGGCAAAGCCGTAAGTGAAACGTCCCAAAGCTTAACCCGCACGTTGGAATATGTGGATTTCCCTGCCGTAATGATTGGTATGGACTACCGCATCCGCTCCGCCAATGCGGCTTTTTTGGAAACTACCGGCTGCCGGGTGGCGGTTAAAATGAACTTTTTTGACCGCTTTATCCGCAAGCCGTCGGTAGCAAGAAAGGCCTTTAGGTCGGCGGCGCAAAACGGCAACCCCAAGGCGTTCCACCTGCGTATGGACTTGTTGCATGAAAACGGCCTGTATGTGGAAACAAATTGGGAAGTGTTTGTGATTAGGGATGCGGAGGGGCAGACGGAGGGGTATGCGCTGATAGGCATGAAAACCTCCAAATAACCAATAACGACTGGTGGTAAGTTTAGAGATTAACGCACAAGGGGAAAAATAACATTTTTCCCCTTGTTTGCGTTTGATGGGCAACATTTTTCCACATTTGGCCGTCTGGTCGGTCCCTTTGGGCTAGAGTGGCATACAGCCACACCGCGCCCAAACTAAAGCCCGCCCATACGGCGCAAATCTGAAAAAACAGCCTACAAGCACTAACTCTTGTACTAGCACAGACGGTATAAAATAAAGTGCCGTTTTCCGGCTAGCCTTTTTGCAAAAGCGGTCCGCAGAGTCTTTTTTGCGATGAAAAAAGTAAGGCGGGTTTGGGGTGGCGGCCCTAAAAAGGGGCTAAACCCCTTTTAGGATTTTTTTGGCTTGTTTGCGGTCGGCCGTCAGTTGGGCAACCAACGCGGGCAGGCCGTTAAATTTCACTTCGTCGCGCAGTTTGGCGTAAAAATCAACCGTCAGTTGTTCGCCGTAAATATCTTCGTTAAAATCAAAAATATTCACTTCCACCAACGGAATAGTTGCCTGAATGGTGTTTACCGTCGGGCGGAACCCAATGTTGCAAAACGCATCATAAACGCGGCCTTTTACGCGGGCTTTTACGGCAAACACGCCCAAGGGCAAAATTTTGTAAATCCCCGTATCCAAATTAGCCGTGGGAAACCCCAGCGTGCGCCCCAGTTTGTTGCCCACAATCACCGTGCCGGTTAATTGGTACGGCCGCCCGAGCAGGCGGTTGGCCTCTTCAATGGCTCCGCTTGCCAATGTTTTGCGGATGAGTGAGGACGAAATTTTCTGCTCCCCGGTGGCCAAAAAGTCACTCATTTCAAAGGGAATTTCCCGCCGCGCACAGGCGGTTTGCAGCCACCCGGCGGTCCCGGCGCGGTCCTTGCCGAAAGCAAAATCCTTGCCGATTAGCAGGCCGCCCATTTGGTAGCGGGTTAATAAAATTTCAAAAAATTCTTCCGGCGTTTGGTTGCGCACTTGCTTAAAATCCAGCGCCACCGCCCGCGCACAGGCGGCTTCTTCCAAAAGCGGTTGTTTTTCGTCCGGCGTGGTCAGTACCGTCATTTCCGGGCGGGGGGATAACAGCGTTTTGGGCGGCAAGGGGAAATACAGCACTAGCGGATTGGTAAGCGTGTTGGCCGCCAACACATTCAAACGGTTGAACAAAAAGCGGTGCCCGGCGTGTACGCCGTCAAAAGTGCCGATAGTAATAAAATTTTTAAGCTTCATGGTTTTCCTCGGCCGGGGCGCCCGGTACGTCTAGCAAGCGGGAATAAATCGCACCGGGGGTAGATTCTTTAATCAGCGCGCCGTCTAAAGCGTCTTGAACATCCAAATCCCCTATTTTCAGGCGGCGCAGTTCACACAGGTGCCCGGTGGTCCCCAGTTTTTGCGCCAAAAGCCAACCCAGCGCGCGTACATACGTCCCGCACGAGCAAAGCACCGTAAACTCTATTTGCGTGGGCGAAACCAACCGTACATCTTGCCAATGATAAATTTGAACGGTGTTGTAGCGGCGCTCCATTTCGTGCCCGTTGCGGGCCAATTCGTACATACGCTTGCCGCCAATTTTTTTGGCGCTGTAAAACGGAATGGGCTGTTCCACGGCTCCTGTCAGTTCGCGCGTGGCGGAGGTAATTTGTTCCAACGTCAGCGGGGGGACGGGCATTACGGCGGTTTCTTCGCCGTACGCATCCCAAGAATCGGTTTCCACGCCCAGTTGCAAAAGCGCGCGGTAGGTTTTGGCTTGTTTTAAGAAATAATCCTGTTGTTTGGTGGCTTCCCGCCCGACGAGCAGTAATAGTAGGCCGGAGGCCATGGGGTCCAAGGTGCCGCTATGGCCTATTTTTTTTACATTCAGCGCCTTGCGCGTCAGCACGATAATATCGTGCGACGCGTAATCGCGTGGTTTATCCACCAAAAACAGGCCGCTTTTAAGCGGTTTATTGGATTTTTTGGACGACATTTTTTACAACTTCGGCCAATTCACCCGTGACGTCTTCCAATGCTTTGCCGCTTACTTTGAATCCGGCCGCGCGGGCATGGCCGCCGCCGCCAAAGTGTTGGGCAATTTTGCTTACGTCCACGCTGTTGCGTGCGCGAAGATTGACGGAAATTTTATCCGCTTCTTCTTTAATCAGGCTGGAAACTTCCACGCCCGGAATCATGGTGGGTTGGCTGACAATGCCTTGCGTTTGGGCAGGCGTGGCGCCGAGGGCTTCAAAATCCCGGCGGGTAAGCACAATTTGGCTGTACTTGTTATCAAAGCG
>CAKUDJ010000047.1 GCA_934644855.1 uncultured Elusimicrobiales bacterium | reverse complement strand
TATGCAAATTGAAATTACCGAAAGTATTGCCAGTATGTCTTTGTACCGCAACGGCGAGTGGATATATACCGTAGAAGTAAACCGTTTGTATAAGCCTTTTTCTTACGAGCACGCAGAAGGGGCTTTCGGCCCGTTTGAACTGCGCAAAGGGGATACCCTGGTGTTCCGCATTGTGGAGCATGGTGCGCCGACACGGAGTGTTTCTTATACCATTCCCCAATAAGCCGTTTTGACAGTACGTGTTAAACAAGCCCCGGAATACGGTTTTTTCCGGGGCTTTTTTCGCGCGCGTACGATAAAATTATCGGCAAAGAGCGGCTAAATTTCATAGAATGGAAAATGAGGTATTTTTTCCCCATGAAGATTCCCCGGCTGCTTATAAGCCTTGTGCTAATTACCCAGTTTATGCTTCCGTCCCAACTCCGGGCGGAGGACCTGCCGTATAGCCTGGTGGATAAATCCCAATACGATATTTTTGCCGAAGACCAACAAGCGGCCGAGGAAAAAGCCCTGGAAATCCCCGATACGCCGGATGATGCCCAACTGCTTAAATACACCAATGCTTTTTGGCGCCAGGCGGTCACCGCCGTAGAAGGTGCGTATAAGTTGGATAAAGACCCGGAACCTATCCCGGACTTAACCTTGCTCAACCCCACGCTGTCACTCCCGCTGTACGGAACCAGTATTGCTTTGACGGGGCGCTATGTGTTGGGTTTCAAAATGGAAGCCAAAAGATACAAAGAGGATAAAAATAACTCTACCGAAGAACGCGACACGTCCAGCAATACCATGCAGCAGGAACTCCAATTAAAAATGCAGGGTAAAATTTTGGACCGCGTATTTGTGGATATTGACTACGACGACCAACGCGAGGAAGAAAAAACGATTTCCGTGGCGTACCGCGGTAAGCCGGGGGAACTGGTGCAGTTGGCGGAATTCGGGGATATTGATTTATCCCTGCCGGAAACGGAGTTTATTACCTATCAAAAGCAGTTGTTCGGGGCCAAAATGCACTTGCAGCATAAAGATTTGGATGTGCGGCTGATTGGCTCCCAAACCAAAGGGTCCAGTAAGCAAAAGCAATTCGTCGGAAGCAGTGTGCTGGCTATTTCCACCTTGTCGGACGCGGACTATAAACGCCGCACTTATTACGATTTAACCTTCGGCGGCAATATCAAGCCGGATACTACCGGGGCCAATACGGTGGATATTGCCGTCTACAACAACTGGCGTTCTTTCATGGGCGGTATTTCCTCCGGCACGGAAGAAATTTATTTGGATGCCAATAATTCCGATAACGACTTTGTGCCTATCACGCGCACCGCTTCCGACGTTATGGGTGGAGGAACGTATAGTGCCAAATGGCGTTTGCTGACCCGCGGTACCGATTATACGGTAGATTACGCCAGCGGTATTATTCAATTTAAGCGCACCATTACGGCGGAAAGTGTGTTGGCGGTGGACTATGTAGGCACGACGGGCAACCGCTTGAGCCAGGTTATGGGTACCGCCGGAGATATTAAACTCATTAAAACGGCAAACGATAAAATTGTGGCGGGCTCCGCCAACGAAACCGCCAATAAACTGGAACTGAAAACGTATTATTCTTTGGGGACCCAACAGATTACCAAAGATAACGGTAAAGGTAATTTTTTACTGCGGGTAATGGATGCGAACGGGCAAGAAATTGCCATTTCCACTTCTAGCGGCTCTACCCTTACTTATCCCACCAATATTGTTATGGATTTTGACAACGGTGTTTTTTACTTGCAGGAACGCTTTGCGGATGCCTCTTTGTATAAAACAACGCCTGTTTCCTCGTACAACCGCACGTTTAAGGTGGAATATACTTCCAAGGTAAAGACGTATTTTATTGAGGCGGACATTGTCGTCCAATCAGAAACCGTCAAACTCAACGGGCGCAAATTAACCCGCAATAATGATTATTATATTGATTACGCCTCCGGCTTTATCACTTTTTACAAGGGGGATGATATTACGGATTCTTCCGTGATTGATATTACGTACGATACCCTCAACGGCAGCAGTTCCAATAACTCCGTGATTGGCGGGCGGTTGGATTATAAATTATGGGATAAAATCAAAATGGGCGCCACCGTCTTGCAAGAAGGGTGGGATAAACCGTCTTCCGTGCCGCAGGTGGGCAATTACAGCAAGGATTTGTTAGTGTACGGGGCGGATATTAACGGCAAAGACATTAAACTTTCGGAGGCGGTATCGGTAGACTTTGGCGCGGAGGTGGCCCAATCGCGCAGTAATCCCAACCAATTCGGCTATGCCATGGTGGACAGCATGAACGAAACAAGCATCCAAACCGCCGGCTCCAAAATTTTTAGGGAGTGGATTATTGCCGCCAACCCGAACAACAAACCCGCCTTTTGGGGCAGTTTGGCGTGGGATACGCAGGATGTGTCTTCGCTGGAAATCAACCCCAACGCAATTGGAAATTCCAACGATAAACAACAAGTTTTAGTGCTGAATTATGATTTTTCCAAAGCCTCTGGGGCATACGCGGGACATGACGAAGTTTCTATCGTCTATCCGCTTTCCGCCAGCGGGGTGGATTTGTCCGATAAAACCTCTTTTGATTTGACCGTAAAAGGCCAAACGAACGGCCCGCAAATTAACGTGACCTTCGGTAATATTAACGAAGATTCCGATAACAGCGGCGGTATGGATACCCAATGCGCCACCGGCGCGCCTAAGACGGAAGATGTTTTGTGCCGCAAAAGTTTGGCCCCCAGTGAAGACGTCGGTTGGGAATACAAAGACCCGGACGACACGCTCCACCGCTATAACCCGTTTGTAAACAATGTGTATAACCCGGAATCCCAACCCAACGGACGCATTGATACGCAGGACTTGAACGGCAATAATAAAATGGACGGGGAAGATTCTACCGTGGGCGGAAACTTCGGTTTTACGGGGGTATCGGCGGGGATGAACACGCCCATTACCGGGCTAACAGACGGGGAAATTAATTTTAACGGTTGGAAAACCTTTGTGACCCCGCTGAATATTCCCTCGGCGGATAAAAGCAAATGGACTGCCGTGCGCCACTTGCGTATTACCCTTAAAAAAGGCCCCAACACCGCCACCAAAGGGCAAATTAAAATTGCCACGGTGGCGTTGTCCGGCACGGCCTGGAATGTGCCGGACGGTACGGACCCGAACGAGTTTCAGGTGGCGGGCATTAACAACATGGATAACGCCGCCTATGAGCCTATTTTCAGCGCCTCCGGCGACGGCAAAGAAGTGTTTAACTATCTGTACGGCTCTATTGATAACTTAAAAGAAGCCACGGACTCCGCCAACGCCAAAGACCAAGCCTTAAATATCACGTTTAATACTACCGCATTGCCGGAAGTGAACGACTCCGCCGCCCCGCCCGATTTGACCGGGGAGCGCTACGCCAGCCGCAACTTTTCCACTATGGATTTTACCCAACATAAGCAAATGCGCTTTTTACTGCACAGTAAGGCGGCCAATGCCGGCTCCCAGTTCTTCCTAAAAGTAGGTACGGAAGAAAATTACGACAAAGTAGTCGTGCCGTTGGATTACACGGGTTGGCGTTTAATTTCCTTAAATATGGTGGATACAAACGGGGATGCTATCCCGGATGCGTTTGAAGACGCCTCTGACGCTTCTTATGGGGTAAAAGTATACCGCCACCGCAAAACAGGCGGCGTGATGAATTTTAAGAAAGTCAGCTTAATGGTGTCCGGGGTGCAAAAAGGGGCCGGGCAGACGGGCTCGGCGGGGAATGTGTGGCTCAACGTGATTCACTTGGCGCAAGCCATTATCCAACGCGGCGAAGCGTATAAAGGCGAAATGGCCGTTAAGTGGGACGGTTGGGGCAGCGCCGGGGCCAAATACAAACATAAAGACGATAATTTTGAAACGCCGCTTTCCGTTTCCAAAAACCAGGAAACTACGGAAGAAGAATATTTTGTAAAAGTGGACAAAATAGAAGAATTCCCCATGCAGGCCACCCTCACGCGCAGCACCATTATCACCCCCAGTATTGAGGACACGACCGATTACAACACCGTCAGCCTGTTAGATAAAGGCAAGGTGGAACGCCAACGCGCCGTGGTACGCGGGGATTTTATCAAAGATAATTTGCCCAAAGTTGGGTTGGAGTATACGTTGGAAACCGCCGATTATAATTTGCTTAAACGCAAAGACGACGCCCGTACCTACGGCGTAAGCGTAAGCCATACGGCGCAGACCTTCAAAAATATTAATGCCGGATATTATTTTACCAATGCCAAAATTGATTACGATAAATCCATGCACTCCGCGTCCAACTATAATACGGACGAAGACACCCAAAAAATGAATGTGAAAGTAAATTATCAGCCTACGGATAATTTTAACTTTGTACCCAGTTATAACCTTTCCAAAAGTACCGAAGAACGCACCGCCTACTCGGGCGGCACGACCCAATATAACAAATACCCCAAAGCCCTCAATCAAAGCACCGGGTTCACCAGTACGTGGAAGGTAGCCTTCTGGCTTGCGCCGTCTTTCAGCTACAACATTTCCACTACCGAAAATAACAACTTAACGGCCAAAACCGTCACGGCTTCCGGCGCGCGGGAAACGGTGGGTATTGGGGATGTTAAATCCATTAACCGCAGCGCGGACGGCGGGATTTCGCTTACCTTAAACGGGAACGAACTAATGCCCAACAGTAAATTATTCAGCACGTTTGTTATTTCCAACGCGTTCCGCGTGCAGGACGCGGACTCCTGGAGTGATGTGGACAGCGGCTTTGATTCCCGCAAAGAATTATGGATACGCAGCTCCATGCACGGTGTGGGGCGCTACGGATACCGCAATACCATGACGCTGCGCGATACGTTTACATCTTCCCAACGGTGGAGCCCGCTTTCCCGCTATGAATTTAACGGCGCGGTTGCTCCGCTTAAAACCATTTCCGTTATTAACAACTTCAGCTACACCACCCAAACCAACAACCAAACCGGCACGGAGTATGACTCCGTCAGCCAGACGTTGCCGGATTTGGTGTTTTCCATTTCTGACCTGGAAAAATTCTTTTATGCCGGGTCTTGGTTAAGCTCTACCAACCTTAAATTGCGGTATAGTTTAATCAAGCAGGAAACGGAAAAGGCCGAAGACAAAGACCAAACTGCTTACGGCGGTGACCTGCGCTTTATGCTGTTTAATTTTTTTGACAGCGTGGTGAATTATACGCGCAAAACATCCGACTCTACCGACTTGCGCGCCCATACCAGTTTGGAACGCTACGACGATACCGACGTATCCGCCCAGACCTCTTTTTATATCGGCTCTATGCGTTTAACGCCCAAACTGGTGCATAGCACGCACGAAAAATGGTTGGTGGGCAAACTCAACGAAAGTACCAAAACAACCACCCCCAGCTTAAATATGCGTTTGGATTTTAACATCCCGCGCGGGGTGCGTCTGCCGTTTATCAACCGCGTTTACAACGCCACCAACCGCGTGATTTGGAACACCAGTATCAGCTATACGGACAAATCTTCCCCGGTGGAAGTGAGCGATAACTATGAAAAATATGATTTAACCACTTCGCTGGATTATGAAATGTCCCAAAATTTGCGTTTTAATGTTTCCGGCGGATACACGCGCTTAAAACACGCGTATGTGCGCACGGAAGATTACGATTCCTACAATTTTGCCGCCAATATTACGGTACAATTTTAATGCTATGATGAGCGCTAAAAAACTACTTCCTACGGCCCGGTTTGCGGGGGAACTCCTTTTACATATTCTGTTCCCGCGTACTTGTTTTGCGTGCGGGGCCGATTTGCCCTTTAGGTATGCGGACCCGCTTTGCCCGGCTTGCCGTGGCGCGGTGCGTGTGCCGGGGCCGCTTATTTGCCAACGCTGCGGAACGGTTTTGCCGTCCGGCGGGGCGCATTGTGCGCGGTGCCGCGGAAGTAAAGGTAAAAAATTTAAGTGTAAAGTGATTCGCTCCGCCTGGCTGTTCGGCCCGCAGAGCCGCGCGCTGATTCATGCGTTTAAGTATTCCGGCTATGCGTTTCTGGCGGACTATTTGGGCGCGCAAATGGCCCAACGGTTTAAGGAGTTGCCGGAATTGGCGGAGGCGCAGGTGGTTGTCCCGGTGCCGTTATATCCCAAACGGCAGAAATGGCGCGGGTATAACCAGGCGGAACTGTTGGCCCGGGCGTTTGCCAGGGCGGTGCATTTGCCGGAGGAAAGCCGCTGTTTGGTGCGCGTGCGGGATACGGCCGCACAAGCCAAATTGCACCGCCAGGAGCGGTTGGATAATATGGCCGGCGCGTTTGCCGCCACGGCGGACGTGCGCGGGAAAACGGTTTTACTGATAGATGATGTGGCGACGACGGGGGCGACGCTGGAGGGGTGTGCGCAGGCGTTGAGGGAGGGGGGAGCAAAGAGAGTGATAGCCTACACCCTGGCCCGCGAGCCCTAATGGATGATAACGGCTGGTGGTAGGCTTTAGAGATTAACGCACAGAAAGGAAAATAATATTTTGCTTTCTGTTTGCGTTTTAATGGGCCACATTTTTCCACATTTGGCCGTCTGGTCGGTCCCTAGGGGCTTATGTGGCATTCAGCCACACCGCGCCCCTACTAAG
>CAKUDJ010000046.1 GCA_934644855.1 uncultured Elusimicrobiales bacterium | reverse complement strand
CAGAGTGTGTAAGCACAGTAATGTGTTCAGCTAATCTGTACTAATAGGTCGTGAGGCTTGGCCATATTCTTTAATCCAGATTGAAGAATAAGTGTAATAAAAACACTTGCGCTTTTCTAAAATTTCTGATATCATAACTGTTGGAAGGTTTGCGATGACCTGTTGCAACTAAACAGCGAGCACGTTTCCAACACGCTTAAAAAGGAGTTGCCTAAACGCTATTCCTTTTTACAGATTTGTTCTTTTACTTAAGAGGCTGGAATGAGACTGATAATAATTCCGACGAGGCAACACCCGTTCCCATTCCGAACACGGCAGTTAAGCTCTTCAGGGTCGATGGTATTGGCACCCAATTCGGTGCTGAGAGAGTAGATCGTTGTCGGTCTCATCCCAGCCTTTTATCTTTTAGAATTTGAACCCCGCCTACAACGCGGGGTTTTTTGTTGCCTTTTTGAGCCCAGTTTATTGGGGGCGGCCGTAGAGGGTAGCTTACAACGCGGGGTGTCGGGGGCGTCTTGAAACCCCAACCAGGCAATCCCGGCGGTTAGCCCCACTTATAAGGTGGGGGTTTTTTGTTGCCTTTTGGAAACCCCATCCGGGTAATGCTGGGGGATATTTATTTGTGTTTTTGCAAACCTTAGCAGAGTAATGACGGCGGATAGTCCACTTATAACGCGGGGTTGGTGGTGTTTTTTAACCCACCGGCTAGGCCGGTGGTGCTACTCAGGTTTACCGTTGGGAAATAAAAAACCCTTGTGTTAAACTTAAATTACCTGTGGCAAGCGGAGTAATGGCCGGCGGTTAGCCCCATTTACAAGCGGGGTTTTTTCTGCTTTTGTAGATATTTTTTAGCGGTTGGACAAAAACTTTCAAAGGGGCATTGTTTTTCTTTTTTACTTTCGCACCCATTATTTTTACAAATTTTGTCTTTCCCTATTTTCCAAAATGCAAAGTCCAACAAGGCCAAGGGAAAAAAATCATTTTAACTGATGAGTTTTTTAAACTCCTAGATACACCTTTTCGGGACAATTTCTCTGCCGAAACGGAAGCTAGATGGAATTTAGTGGAAACAGCATGGGAGTTGGGCGTTTCTCGAAATCTTTTAAATGTGCACTATGATGACCATTCCAAGTTATTCTTTGTGAATTCCTCTCTGCGCAGAAAAGATGTAACCTCCGCTAGGGATGCGCTAAACGGTTATCAAAAGGGGAAGTGCTTTTATTGTTTTGATGACTTTTACTCTAAATTACTATAACCAAAACTCCGCATCTTTTGTCAAAGATACAAAGGATGTATCGTTGTCGAGTTTACAGCAAGAGTTTCTATCCTATATCCCTAAAGGTGGAACTATACTGGACCTCGGCTGTGGATCCGGCAGAGATAGCAAAGCGTTTATAGAGCAAGGGTATGCAGTGGAAGCCGTAGATGGATCCCAAGAGATGTGTAAAGTGGCAAGTGAGCATATCGGACAAAAAGTTATTTGTGCTCGTTTCCAAGATTACAAGCCCAACAAGCTCTTTGAGGGCGTGTGGGCTTTTTGCTTCCTGTTACACCTAGGAAGAGGGCAATTAGGGACGGTTTTGCGCCAAATATCCTCCGTTCTTCGCAAAGGTGGCTGTTTCTATGCATCCTTTAAGTATGGCTCTTTTGAGGGAGAGCGAAATGGACGCTATTTTACTGACCTAACAGAAGAATCCTTTGCGAGCATTATCCAAAATATTCCTGAATTAAAAATTGTCAAAACAGCAATCACTCAAGATGTCCGGCCTAATCGCACCCAAGAAAAGTGGCTTAATTTGTTTTTAATCAAACAGTAATTTTCTGCCAAAAATATGTAGAGCTGTCCTATATGTGCTACAATACAAAAAAGGAGGAGTTATGAAAAAATTGATTTCTATTCTTTGTTTAGGACTCTTTTTGGGTGCTTGTACAACCGTATCAACGAAAGGTTACGGACAGCAGTTAGATACGTGGCTAGGAAGTACGGAGGACAACCTCATTTCTCAATGGGGAATACCTACTTCTTCCTACGAAACTGGCGAACACAAATATTTAAAATTTCATAAAAATTATGGTTGGACGCAATATGGAGAGTGGTATTGTGATGTTACAATGACTCTTACAAACGGGACAATCACTAATTGGGCCTTTAAAGGGAATGCATGTGAGGCAAAAGAAACAAAAGAAAAATAAATTTTAAAGCCCTGCCAAAAGCGGGGCTTTATTCTGCCAAAAGTATGTAAAATGGCAGAAAAAATTTTAGTAGAACAAAGTTATGTTGCCAAGATATGTCAGAATTACTTTCTGCCATTTTTCTGCCGAGCGTTTGTATAGCTTTTGATACATAATGTTGCTTAAATTATAGTGTCCGCAAGTATGTAGGTTGGCACTAGGCAAGGAGCGACTTTATTTCTTGCTTTACTTTGGCTAAATCACTACAAGAGAGAAGCGGAATAAGTGCATTGATTTCTTCTATGCTCTTGTCCCACCATTTAAGTTTGAGTAGCAGGTCAATCAATTCATCATCAAAGCGTTTTCTGACGGCTTTAGCAGGGTTTCCGGCCACAATGGTGTAAGGTGGCACGTCTCTCGTTACCACGCTGTTTAGACCGATAATCGCCCCATCGCCCATATGCACGCCTGGGAGTATTGTGGAGTTTTGCCCAATCCACACATCATTGCCAACAACAGTATCGCCTTTGAACGGCAGGTCTTCTTTAGAGGGTGCGGATTGGTTCCAAGAGCCGAAAATGTAAAAAGGGTAAGTAGATACGGCGTTCATCTGGTGGTTTGCCCCGTTCATCACAAACTCTACACCTGCACCAATTTGGCAGAATTTACCGATAATGAGTTTATCGCCAATAAAATCATAATGGTGCGTAACGTGTTTCTCAAAGTCAGAATCCGCAAAATAAGTAAAATCGCCTACAACGATATTCGGATTTTTAATCGTAGGTTTTACAAATGTAAGTGTATTAATATTCGGTAATGGAAAAATGGTGTTAGGGTTCGGTTTATTCTTCATGCTTTCATTATAAAATATTTACAGAACTACTGTGCCCAAAAAGCGCACAAGGCATAATAAAAGCACAAGAAATGGCAAACCAGTAACCGAAAAAACCACGCAGTTATAGTGTCCAAATTGTGACAAGTATATTCATAGTTTTGCGAGGAAGTTTTAGTAGTTTTTGGACTTCTTCGACGAGAGATAATAATTATAGTATGTAAAAAATCTTGGGAATTTAAGCTGTGCGGATATAGTTTGCGGAAAAACCGAAAGGGCAAATTTCCCTTTAGCTGGCACTGCGGCGGTGCTTGCCGGATAGGCGCCCTTTATGTAAAATATAAAAACAAGGAGGGCCTTATGCAAAACCGGAAACGCTTTTGGTGTTTGTTGGCGGTGGCGGTGTTTGGCTTGGCGGGGGTGGCTCGGGCGGAAGTGCTGTCCGTGGTGTTCTTGCAGGAAAAATACTCGCTGGAAGAAAGATGGGGCAACGATTCCCTCTGGCGCAACGAATATACGGTAGACGTGCCGGACCCGGCTTTCCAGCGGCGCGTGCGCGTGTGGGAAATTACGCAAGACGGGCTTTCCGCGCAAGAGGCGGCCCAATACATTTTGCGTATGGCGGCCCCGCAAGGGCGGTTTTCCACCTGGGATTTGAACGAAAACGAAGTCATGCTTACTTTCTTTGGCGGGGAGCCCGGCGATAACCGCGCCCCCTATGTGACTCCGGCCTTTAACGCGTGGAAAATTGTAAAAAGCAAATGCGGGGCGGTGGCAGTCGGTTTTGTGTTTGCGGCGTATTCCACCTTGGGGGATGCGCAGGAAGATATGCGCCGCAGTATCGTGTTTGCGCGTACGGTGCAAAAAGGGCAGCAGGATTGGCTCAGCGATTTACAACACTTGCCGGTGCCCCCGGTGTGGCGGTAAAATGAAAAAATGGATTTTTAGTGCGGCGCTCGTCTGGTGGGCGGCGGCCTTTTTAACGGCTTCCCCGTGGGGCATTGACTCCCCGCAGGCGGCGCCGTTTTTTTTGGCTAAAGTGGCCGCGCGGGAGCCGCTTACCGTGTGTGTGGACGGCGCGGGTTGGCAGGAAACGTCCACGGCTCCGTTGGGGGAGGCGCTGTCGCGCTGGTTGCGTTCCGTTTACAGCCGGATAGAAGAGTCCGGCCGCATGGAAGAATTTAAGGATTTGCAAACCGTGCTGACAAACCCGGTGGTTATTACGCCCCAACCTTGCAGTAAAAACGCCACTATTGAAAAACAGTATGAAAAATACTTGCGGCAAGGCTCGCTGGCGCGGGGGTATGCGTTCGCCCCGGTGCAGGAAGATTTGCGGGTCATTTTACTGCCGGCTCAAGCGGTGGCGGATTTAAGCGGCAACGCGCAGGCCATGGGGTATTTGGTGCCGGCCACGGCGCAAACTCCGGCGGTGTTGGCCTTAAACCGGGCGGCCGACGTGAAAGAACTTTGGCAAGGGGTGGGTGGCAGTTTGGCTATGCCGCGTACTTCGGCTAAAAAGAGCAAACCGTATATGATTCACGGCGGGGCGGATTTTTCTTGCGCGGATTTGGATGATTTTATTTTGGGGTTGGATTGTTTGGCGGGGCTCCGTCCGCGGCGCGGCGGGGCGGCCGGGTGGAAAAGTTTTTGCCCGCGCAGTTTAACCAGTTATGTAAATTGCAAAGCGCAGGGCGGTTGGAAGAAAACGGACGATAAAGCGCTTCCCTCGCGCGCGGTGTATGACGCATGGCGGCAAGTGGCCCTGCGTAAACAAGATTTGGACCCGGCGGTTATGTCCGGCGGATATGACCCAGCCGCGCGGGAAGATTACACCCAAACCCGCAAAGATTCCCAAGGTCGGCTGACGTATGCCCGCCGCGGGCAGGAAGAATATTTTTGGACGTACGAACCCCGCTTTACCCGCGTAAAAAGTTTGTTAAACGGGGAATTATTGCACGAAACGGATATTATCCAAACGCCGCGGTATTTATCCATAGAGCGCAAAGCGGGGGGAAAATACCGCCGCGCGTGGAGCATTGATTTTTTGGCGGACGGCGCTTTATCCACCGAGGAAGAAGAGTTGGCGGACGGCGCGGAAAAAGTGTTCGCGCGCAAAGTAAGTTTTGCCGTGTGGACGGACTCCCGCGAAGAAACTTATGACGAGCCGGACCTGAACTTAAACACCACCGTTTTGCGCCCGAACGAGGGCACGGACGGCGAGTGGATTGTAGTAAAAACGGACCGCAAAACCAGGTATGCGGGGCTGCGCGTGGAATTGGACGAAAACGGCCCGCGCGGGTTGGAAGAATATGTGCCGACGAGGCCGCAGACTTTTTTGCGCGGGGAGCGGATGCTGCCTTTTGAAACGCGCTTTGGCGAAAACGGCCCGGCGCCGGATTTCCATAGCGAGTTTACGCGCGATAATTTACTGCGGGATGCCCGTGAAAGCCGGCTGTATGCCCAACGTTTTAGGCAGCTGATGCGCAATTTTTACCCGGGGTTAGATTTAAGCGGCGCACCCCTTAAATCTTTCCGGCGCGAAGCCGGTAAAAGTTGGTACCGCCGCAAACCGGGGGTTTCCCCGCGGATACAAAAATTTGTGCCGAAAAAATAAACAAATCCGCAAAAAATTTGATATAATATTTACAAGAGCCGCGGATAAGACGTTTGCAAAAATGGTTGCAATGGGCGGCTTTTATTGATAAAATAATTGTAGCAACAAAACAGATTTACTTACGCGTCAACCAAGACACCTCCGACGAGAAATTCGTAGGGAAAGGTGCCGTTGGCTGTCGTTTTCTCTGTCTGAAAAGAAAGAAAAAACGGTTAAAAAACGCGTTGTAATACAGGCAAAAAAATGAACCTGACCAAAGACCAAAAGAAACAAAAGTCGCAAGACTTATCCAGCGAAATCCAAAACGCCGGCACCTTGTTCTTCACGGCCTACCAAGGCTTGAAGTTCGTGGATATGGCTGCCCTGCGCGCGTTGTTGGCTCCCACGGGTGCTAAATTCCGTGTGGAACGCAACGCGATTGTAGAACACGCCATTCGCCAGGCCAACATTGAAGGCGCTGACTCCAAGCTCTTCCAGGGCCCGACGGCTATTGCCGTTGGCGGAGACATTGCCGCAGTGGCCAAAGCGTTGGTGGACTTCCAAAAGAAGTTTGCGGCTTTGAAGCTCAGAGCTTGTTATTCCGACGGCGTATGGTACAACGAAGAACAGGTTAAACAATTGGCTACCATCGGTACCAAAGAAGAAAACCTCTCCAAGTTGGCCGGTGCGTTATACAACGCAGTTGCGCAGTCTGCTCAAGTCCTGCAAGCTCCGATACGGGATTTTGCCTACGTTATCAAAGCTTTGGAAGAAAAACAAGGCAAATAATGGCGTATGCACCGTCAGGTGCGCCGGACGGTTCTTTTTTAGAAACGGTTTTGTTTTTGCCTGGGGAATTTAGCCCTAGCGGCTTTTCCCCCGGCAAAAGGCAAATACCGCCCGGATTTTTAACAAATCCGGCCGCCGGAAGGTAAAATCTAAACCCGCCAAAGTGCGGTAGTAGCCCGAAAGGATAAATGCACGGGCCTAAACCCGGTTTAGGCAGAAGGCAGCTACTCTATATAAACAAGGAAACATTAAAAATGGCTAAAATGACCAAAGAAGAATTAGTAAATGCTATTGCTGAACTCACCGT